>NZ_JBSFVZ010000003.1:187674-324386 GCF_053592575.1 Streptomyces sp. NPDC002640
GCGGCCCGCGCGTCCCCGCCTCGCCTGCGCGCCCGGCGGTGGCCGACCAGGCACCCGCCCGCCGCACGGCATCCGGCGGTGGTGCCCCGGCCTCCCCTCCCCGCGCGCCGTGTCGGCATCCCCCGGCGGTTCTCCACGCCCCTCCCCTCCCTCCCGCCGCCCCTCTCCTCCCTCCCCTCCTCACCCCAAACCTCTTCTCCGCGAAAACCCCCGGCCGGCCCCTTCCAGCGGGCGGCGGCCGATGCCCCGGCACAGGGTGAGCGGAAGGGTGCGGCCCGGTCGACGGACCGGTCGCGTGGAGTGGGAGGCCGAGCATGGGACGCAGCGCGTACCGCCGCTCCATACCGGAGGACCGGCCGCCCGGGGCCGTCCGGGCCCGGCGCCTGGCCTCACTGGCGGCCGTCTGCGCACTGAGCCTGGCCGTCTGCACCTCCGCGGTGAACCAGCGCGCCGAGGACCCCACCGCGGCGGGCCCCGTCCCCCCGGCCCGGTCCGCCGTCGGACTCGCGCCGTGCATGATCAGCGGCGGCCTGGACGCCCAGATGTCCGAGGGCCTGCCCACCCCCTCCGGCTACTCCCCGGCCACCGGCACCGTCCGGGCGCTGACCCTGATGGTCGACTTCCCCGACGCCCGGGGCGAGGGCGACGCCATGGACCGCTACGCCGAGTTCTTCCCGCAGACCCAGGACTGGTTCCGCACCAGCTCCTACGGCCGCCTCGACTACCGCCCCGAGGCCCCCGTGAAGGAGTGGCTGAGGATGCCGAAGGACTTCGACGAGTACGGGATAGAGCGCGGCGCCCCCTTCGACCCCGCGTACCGCGGGCTGGTCGAGGACATCGTCGAGAAGGCCGACGCCGAGGTCGACTTCAGCCGGTACGACCTGCTCAACGTCCTGGTCACCCCGAACGCGGGCCCGTCCGCGCTGGACACCGTGCTCTCGGTGACCTTCGCCGCCAACTCGGAGGCACCGGTCGCCGACGGCGTGCCCGTGTCGCACACCTCGTTCGTCTACTCGCGCCAGGACGACGGATCGGGCACCTACGACCGCACCGGCTACCGGGTCCTGCCCCACGAGAACGCGCACGTCTTCGGACTGCCGGACCTGTACACCCAGGACGGCGGCGGCGCGGCCGGGCACTGGGACATCATGAGCGAGGACTGGGGCGCCAACAACGACCTCATGGGCTGGCACAAGTGGAAGCTGGGCTGGCTGGACTCCGGCCAGGTCGCCTGCGCGGCGCGCGCCGGCTCCGTCTCCGACCACGTGCTGACCCCGCTGGCCCGGGCGGGCGGCCCCAAGCTGGTGGTGCTCCCGCTGGACGAGGACACCGGCTACGCGGTCGAGGTCCGCACCCAGGAGGGCAACGACGAGCTGGTGTGCCGCCCCGGCGTGCTGGTCTACCGCGTCGAGGCGGGTGTGGAGACCGGCCAGGGCCCGATCACCGTCCACGACCACCGGCGGGACAGCGGCGGGTGCACCCAGTCCCCCAACGTCCACGCGGAGCTCTCCGACGCCACCCTCGCCCCCGGGGACAGCTTCCGGGACCGCGAGAACGGCATCCGCATCAACGTCGTCGGCAAGGGGCCCGGCAACGCCTACCGACTCCGGGTCACCCGCGACTGAGACCCCGGCGACACACAGCCACCCGACCGCCCACACCGCGACGTCCGCACGCCCGCAGGCCCTCACGGCCGCACGCCCCTTCCCACGCCCTTGCACGCCCGCGGGATCCCGAGGCCCCCTCCCTTATTGCGACTCCTATGCAATAACATGATGACCGCAACGATCTTCGGTCAGTCAACGGGAGGCTCCTCCACCATGCCCCGGGCACTACGCCGGGCCGCCGCGCTGAGCGCCGCCGCCCTCACCGCCGCCACCGCCTGCTCCGCGCCCGGCGGCGACGCCCGGGCCGCGGCACCGGCCGACTCCGTCGTCATCGGCGTGGCCACCGAACCGGACAGCCTCAGCCCCCTCCTCGGCTACGGCAAGGACGGCAACTCGAAGCTGTTCGACGGCCTCCTCTCCCGCGACGCCGACCTCGGCCTTGAACCGGCCCTCGCCGAGGACCTCCCGAAGGTCTCCGAGGACGGGCTCACCTACACCTTCACCCTGCGCGACGGCGTCACCTTCAGCGACGGCGAGCCGCTGACCCCCGCCGACGTGGTCTTCACCTACGAGACCGTCCTCGACGAGAAGACCAACAACCCCAGCCGCAGCGAACTCGCCGCCGTGGAGAGCGTCCGCGCCAAGGGTGCGGACCAGGTGGTCTTCACGCTGAAGTACCCCTTCGCCCCGTTCGCCGCCCGCACGGTGCTGCCGATCGTCCCCGAGCACGTCGCCGGGAAGCAGGACCCCAACGACGGCGCGTTCAACACCAAGCCGATCGGCACCGGCCCGTACGTGCTGGCCGACTGGCGCAAGGGCGAGAAGCTGGTGTTCGAGGCCAACCCCCGTTACTGGGGCGGCGAGCCCGCCGTGAAGAACGTGACCATGGCGATCGTCCCCGACGACGACGTGCGGGCCACCCGGCTGCGCTCCGGCGACCTCGACGGCGCCGTCCTGCCCCCCAACCTGGCCGCCACCTTCAAGGACGACGCGGACCTCAAGACCTACCGGGCCACCTCCTACGACTACCGCGCCGTCAGCCTGCCCACCGGCAACCCGGTGACCGGCGACACCGCCGTCCGCCGCGCCCTGGACCTGGCCGTGGACCGCGACACCATGGTCGACAAGGTCCTCGACGGCGCCGGCCGCCCCGCCTACGGCCCGCTGCCCGTCGACGACGAGTGGTTCGCCAAGGGCACCGAACGCGCCCACGACCCGGCCGCCGCGGAACGCCTGCTCGACGAGGCCGGCTGGAAGAAGGGCGGGGAAGGCGTCCGCGCCAAGGGCGGCCGCCGCGCCTCGTTCACCCTGTACTACCCGGCCGGCGACAAGGTCCGGCAGGACCTCGCCCTCGCCTACGCGGGCGACGCCAAGAAGATCGGCGTGGAGGTGAAGGTCGAGTCCGGCACCTGGGACGTCATCGAGCCGCGGATGGCGAAGGACGCCGTGCTGGCCGGCTTCGGCGACGTCGGCGACCCCGACTTCGGCCTCTACACGCTGCTGCACTCCTCCGAGGCCGGCGACGGCTTCAACAACATGCCGCACTACGACAACCCGGCCGTCGACCGCGCGCTGGAGGAAGGCCGCCGCACCCGCGACACCGCCGAGCGCAAGGCCGCCTACGACACCCTCCAGAAGGAACTCGCCAAGGACCCCGGCTACACCTTCCTCACCCACCTGGACCACCTCTACGTCGTCGCCGACCGCTGGCGCACCGAGGAGGCCGCGGGCCTGAACACCCAGGTGGAGCCGCACGAGCACGGCTTCGGCGCCGGACCGTGGTGGAACCTCGAGGACTGGCGGCCCCAGGGGTGACCGCCGTGACGACCGGCGCGGCGGCGCAGCGGCCCACCGCCGCCCGGCGGCGCCTGCCGTGGGCCGCCATGGCCCGGCTGGCGCTCCGCCGGATCCTGTCCGGCGTGCCGCTGCTGCTGGCCGTCACCCTCGGCGTCTTCGTGCTGGCCGCGGCCTCCCCCTTCGACCCGGTCCGCGGCTACGCCGGTGACGCGGCGCTCACCGCCGACCAGGAGACCCTGGACCGGCTCGCCGCCAACCTGGGCGTGGGCGAGTCCTTCACGGCCCGCTGGTGGGACTGGCTGACCTCCGCCCTCTCCGGCGACCTGGGCCACTCCACGGTCCTGCGGCAGCCGGTCGTCGAGGTGATCGCCGAGCGCGCCGTCTGGTCGGCGCTGCTGTGCGCGGTGGCGTTCGCGGTCGCCGTGGTGGTGGGCACCCTGCTCGGGGTGCTCGCCGCGCGCCGCCCCGGCGGACTCCTCGACCGGGCGGTCACCGGTCTGGCGTACACGCTCTCCGCGGCCCCGGTCTTCTGGCTGGCGCTGCTCGCCGTGTGGTTCTTCGCGCTGCGCCTCGACGTGCTGCCGGCGGGCGGGCTCACCGACAGCGGCTCGTCGTACGTCTCCTTCGGCGGGGTGGCCGAGCACCTGGTGCTGCCCGCCGGGGTCCTGGCGGTCTCCCAGCTGCCCTGGTTCACGCTCTACGTCCGGCAGGGCGTGGGCGACGCGCTCGCCGAGGACCCGGTGCGCGGCGCCCGCGCCCGCGGCCTCGCCGAGCGGACCGTGCTGCTGGGCCACGCGCTCCGCTCGGGGCTGCTGCCGGTGCTCACCCTGATCGGTTCCCGGGTGCCCGAACTGATCACCGGGGCGCTGCTGGTGGAGACCGTCTTCAGCTGGCCCGGCATCGCCGACGCGACCGTGCGGGCGGCCACGTCCGTGGACTTCCCGCTGCTGGCCGCGCTGACCGTCTTCGCCACCGTCGCCGTCCTCCTCGGCAACCTCCTCGCCGACCTGCTGTACGGCCTGTTCGATCCAAGGGTGGACTTCCGTGACATGTGACGGCCTCGACGCGAAGGCGGGCGCCGGGAGAGAGGGCGCCGCGAAGGCGGGCGCCGCCGCCGCGGTCGGCGGCGCGGGCGCGAGCACCTTCCCGGCCGCGTCCGCCCTGGAGGCGGCCTCCCCGGACGCGACCGCCCCGGACACGCCGGTCGCCTGGCGGACGCGCGGCCCCCGGCACCGCTCCTGGCGGACGCTGCGGGTGCGCACCTCCGCCGTACTGGTCGGCGCCGTCGTCCTCGCCGTGCTGCTGGTGCCCCCGCTGGCCCAGCTCGACCAGCAGGCCGTCGACCTCGCCTCCAAACTCCAAGCCCCCTCCCTCACCCACCCCTTCGGCACCGACGACCTCGGCCGCGACCTGCTCCTGCGCTGCGTCTACGGTCTGCGGGTCTCGCTCTTCGTCGGCGTCGCCGCCGCCCTGGTCGCCGCCGTGGTCGGCACCGCCGTGGGCGCGCTGGCGGGGGCGCTCGGCGGGTGGGTGGACCGGGTCGTCATGCGGGTCGTCGACGCGCTGGCCTCGGTGCCGCACCTGCTGCTCGGCGTCTTCGTGGTCGCCCTGTTCCGGCCGGGCGTGTGGCCGGTGCTGCTGTCGATCGCCGCCACCCACTGGCTCTCCACGGCCCGCATCGTCCGCGCCGAGGTGCTCTCGCTGCGCGGCCGGCCGTTCGTGGACGCCGCGATCTCCGGCGGTGCCTCCCGGTGGCGCGTCGCGGTACGGCACCTGGTGCCCGCCGTACTCCCGCAGGCCGGGCTGGCGGCCGTGCTCTCCGTGCCGCACGCCATGTGGCACGAGTCGGCCCTCTCCTTCCTGGGCCTGGGCCTGCCCGCCCACATGGCCAGCCTCGGCAACCTCATCGAGGGCGCCCGCGGCTCGCTGCTCGCCGGGCAGTGGTGGCCGACGCTCTTCCCCGGCCTGTTCCTGATCGTCCCCACCCTCGCCGTGGCCGGGCTGGCCGGTGCCTGGCGGGACCGGATCGACCCGCGCCGCCGATCGGAGCTGATGCTGTGAGCGACGTCCTTCTCTCCGTCCGGGGACTCCACGTGCGGTTCCTGATGCCGCGCGGACGGATCGTCTCCGCCGTCACCGACGCCTCGTTCGACGTCCGGGCCGGGGAATGCCTGGTCCTCGTCGGCGAGAGCGGCTGCGGCAAGTCCGTGCTGGCCTCCGCGCTCCTCGGGCTCCTCCCCGGCAACGCGCAGACCGCGGGCAGCGCCGCACTCGGCGACGCACTCGGCGACGCGGGCATCGACCTGCTCGCCGCGGACGAACGCACCCTCGCCCGGCGGGTCCGCGGCCGCCTGGTCGGCCTGGTCCCGCAGAGCCCCGCCGCCCACCTCACGCCCGTGCGCACCGTCCGCTCCCAGCTCGAGGAGACCCTCGCCGAGCTGCGCGGCACGCGCCGTGGCCTGCGCGGACGCGGCCTGCTGCCCGGCCCCGGCGGCCGGCCCGCGCGCGGCGCCCTCGCCGTACCCTCCGCGCCGGCCGGTGCCGCCGCCCGCGCCGTGCCGCGTGGGCGGGCCGCGCTGCGCGCCGCCGCGGAGGAGGCCGCCGAGCGGGCCGCGTTCCCCGCCTCCCACCTGGACCGCTACCCGCACGAGCTGTCCGGTGGCCTCGCCCAGCGTGCCGCCACCGCGCTGGCCCTCGTCGGCGAGGCGCCGCTGCTGCTGGCCGACGAGCCCACCACCGGCCTCGACCGCGACCTCGTCGACCGCACCGTGGACGAACTCCGGCGCCACGTCGACACCGCCCCGGCCGACGGCACGGGGCGGCGCGGCATGCTGATGATCACCCACGACCTGGCGGCCGCCTCCCGCGCCGCCGACCGGGTCGCCGTGATGTACGCGGGCCGGATCGTCGAGATCTGCGACGCTGTCGACTTCTTCGGCGCGCGCGGCCCCCGCCACCCGTACAGCCGGGGCCTGCTCGACGCCCTCCCCGACCGCGCGTTCACGCCCGTCCCCGGCCTGCCGCCGGAGCTCAGCGCCCTGCCGCCGGGCTGCGCCTTCGCCCCCCGCTGCGCCCACGCCACCCGCGCCTGCGGGACCGTGCCCGCCCTGACCGCCACCCCGGACGCCCCCGCCACGGGCGGGGTCGCCTGCCACCACCCCGCCCCCGCGGCCCTCCCCTCCCGCCCGGGCCGCCCCGAGCCCGCGGAGCCGACCCATGCCTGACACCCTCCCGTCCGCCCCCGCGTCCCCCGGCAGCGCGCCCTCCGGCCCCGTCCTGGAGCTCCACGACATCACCGCCGGCTACGAGCGCCGCCGTCCCGTGGTCCGCGGGGCCTCCCTCACCCTGGCCGCGGGCGAGGCGGTCGGGCTGCTCGGCCCCAGCGGCTGCGGCAAGTCCACCCTCGCCCGCGTCGCCGCCCTGCTCCACCGCCCCGACTCCGGCCGGCTCCTCCTCGACGGCACCCCGGTGACCCGCTGGCGCCACCGCGCCCCCCGCGCCCGGCGCACCGCCTTCGGCGTCGTCCTCCAGCAGCCCCGCCTCGCCGCCGACCCCCGCCTCACCCTGGCCGACCTGATCACGGAACCCCTCCGCGCCACCGGCCGCCGCCCCGAGGCCCCCGCCCGCCTCGCCGAACTCACCCCCCTGGTCGGCCTCACCCCCGACCTCCTCACCCGCCGCCCCCACGAGGTCAGCGACGGCCAGCTCCAGCGCGCCTGCCTGGCCCGCGCCCTCACCCTCCGCCCGCGCATCCTGGTCTGCGACGAGATGACCGCCATGCTCGACGCCTCCACCACCGCGGCCCTGGTCGCCGCCGTCGAGTCCTACCGCGCCGACACCGGCGCCGCGCTCCTCGCCGTCGGCCACGACGCGACCCTCCTCCACCGCTGGTGCGACCGCGTCCTCCCCTGGGAAGCCGTCACCCCCACCCCCTGACCCACACCGCCCTCGCCCCTCCCCTCCTCTCTCCCGCGCAACTCCCCTGGCCGTCACCGGCCCACCCGCTACACTGTCTCCGGCGGCGAAGCCGTCGCCGACTGCCTTCGTAGCTCAGGGGATAGAGCACCGCTCTCCTAAAGCGGGTGTCGCAGGTTCGAATCCTGCCGGGGGCACAACCGAAGAGGTCCCGGACCGATCATGGTCCGGGACCTTTGACCGTCACCGGCACTACCCGATCCGCCGCACGAGACCGAACAACGGCTGAGACATCACCTCTGTGCCTGCTTCTGCGAGGCATGGTCTGATGGTCGGTGGCACCGAGCGTCCGGGGCCGTATCCGGGTGAACCATCGGCAATGGGGCACGGACGAAGCGCGACCGGTGCAACCATGGGCCTAGATGTCGGAAGGTGGGTGGAGGCATGAGTGTCGCGTACGACCACGTGGGCCCGTGGACCATGGACGATGTCCTCGCTCTCGGTGAGGACACGCATCAGCGGGTCGAACTCGTCGGAGGGGCGCTCCTGATGTCTCCCGCCCCCAGCGTTCCCCATCAGCGGGCTTCACGCCGGCTCGCCTCCCTGCTGGAGCGGGCCGCCGACGAAGCGGGCGCGGACGTCGAGGTCCTGGAAGCCGTGAACATCAGCGTGCCTGACGGGCTTCTCATCCCTGACCTTGTCGTCGCAGATGCCGAAGCAGCCGCCGAGGCGGGCGTCGTCCTCAACAACGCTGCTGTGCTCCTTGTCGTCGAGATCGCGTCACCGGCCACCCGCCTCACCGACCGCAAACTCAAGCCGGCCCTGTACGCCGCGGCCGGCATCGAGCACTACTGGCGCGTCGACCTGGAGCCCGCCCCCACGCTCCACACCGCCATGCGCAACGGTTCCGGCTACCGCGATCTGGCGACCGTCCTGCCTGGCCAGACCGTCCAGATCGACGAGCCGTTCCCTCTCACCATCGATCCGGGCCGACTCGCTCGATAGACAGACTCGAGCACAGCAGCCGGCGCAGCACACATTCGGTACGCATGGGGCCGGGAAGCACTGCGAACCGCTGAGAACCAGCGAGGCGTTTTCCGCAGGTCAACCTCTCAGCTGTATTCGTCTCCCCAGGTCACAGCCCCGCCCGGAGGGATCTCCTGAAGCAGGTGTCGCAAGTTCGCTTCCTGCCGGGGGACACCGGCGCGAAGGCCCCCTACCGATCTTGGTAGGAGGCCTTCGGCATCTACGGCTGAAAGCAACGGCGGCGATCGGCCGAGGACCGCCGCGAGCGCGGAGCGAAATACGGGTAGCGGCTCCCGGGCCTGGCGGAAGGATCACGCATGTCGACCGATGTCAGCGGAATGATCGAGTGCCGGCCAGGAGCCCGTCTGTGGGGTCTGGACGATGAGGACACAGTCTGGGAAGCGGGCATCGACCTCTTCCTGCTGCACAGGGGCAACGCTTACGACGGCCTCGCGTGCCTCTTCGGAATCCGCAACTCCTTCGGATTCCGTCCGCTTGCCGAGGACCGCGGCTTCCCGGACGACGCATCGGAAAGGCTGCGCCATGAGTTCGCCGACCATGCCGGCCCCGACTTCGCGTACGGGACGACATGGGTGACCTGGGCCGAACTGTCCGCCACCGACTGGCAGGAGACGAACGCCTCCGGAACACGAAGTCGCGCATCGGCCGCAGGAACAGACACCGACTGGGGCCGCGTCTGGAGCGTCATGCGCATCCTCAGCGAAGTCCACGGCGCGGAGAATGTCCGTCTCGTCGTCTGGTGCCACTGACTCGCCCCTTCGGTGAACATGGGGTCGGCCCAGACAGGCATCCAGCGCAGCGCTGCCCCATCCGCCATCTGGTTCCCTGAGGCCCACCGTCGATGACGACTGGCCTCCGGTCAGCGGACAATGGCGCCATGACGTTGACGATCTGGGTCGATGACTGGCAGATCCAGTGCTGTGGCGACAGCTTCGCGCCAGGGGATGTCGTCTCGTGGACGCTGCTGGAGGCGGACGTGTGTGGCCGGCCAAGAATGCAGCGCGGTACGGCAACTCGGTCTCAGGCAGCGTGCGGGGTGAAGGTGACGTGGGAGTCACCCTCGTCCATGGCCACGACCAGGGAGCCGTCCAGAGCCTTGGCCAGGCGCCGCAGCAGTGGGAACGCGGGCACCGCGTCGCCGCCCTCCATCCGGGACACCTGGGGCTGGGTCATCCCGGCCCGCTCGGCCAGTTCGGCCTGGGACAGACCGAGTTCGATGCGACGGTCGTAGACCGCTTGCCCCAGATCACCGGCCAGCCGAGCGTCGACGTACTCCTGGTCGTAATCCACCGCCTCACCGGCAAGCTGCCGGGTTCGGCGCGTCCGCCATGTGCTGTGGTTCATCAGCTCTCCTCGCGGCGATCGTAGGTGTACTGGGCGTGGTCGTGCTCGGCCTCGCAGACCTTCTGAGCCTGGTGCGCGCGCTGGGCTTCCGCCACCTCCCGCATCCTCGTCTTGCGGAAAACCGTCAGCAGAACGATCCGCTGTCCGGGAGCGAGCCAGTACGGGATGCGCACAGCCTCGCCATCCACAGCGAACCGGAGCTCACGCAGCTTGCCGCCCAGGTGCCGGGAGTACGGCTCACCCAAGGTCGTCGGTGCGTTCAGCAGACGGTCCGCCTTGTCCTCCACCGTTCATCAGAGGCGAAACGGAAGCAGGTCGGTCGGCGCTGCGCCAGCGCGTTTCGCTGCCCATCCGCGGGGCGTCATGGCCGGATGGCGATCTTGATGGCCTGGCGCGTGTTCATGGCCTGGTAGGCCGTCGCCACGTCGTCCAGGGGCAGTTCGGCCGACAGCACCGGTGAGGGGTCGAGCCGACCGGCGAGGACCTCGGCGAGCAGCGGTTCCAGGTAGCGGCGGGCGGGAGTCACCCCGGCCCGCAGGGCGATGTTGTGACGGAACAGGCGGTACAGGTCGACGCGGTCCACGCCGTTGGGGACCCCGACGGAGCCGATCGTGCCGCCGGGCCGGACCAGGTCGATCGCGAGGTCGAGGGCGGACTGGGTGCCCGCGCACTCGGCGACGCCGCCGGCACCGCCCTCGGTCGCGTCCCGGACGAGGGCGACGGTCGCCGGGTCGTCCGCGGACAGGACGTCGGTCGCCCCCAGGCGCCGCGCCAGGTCACCGCGGTCGGGGTGCCGGCCGACGAGGATGATCCGTCCGGCCCGGGCGCGGCGGGCGGCGAGCACCGCGCACAGCCCGACGGCGCCGTCCCCGAGGACGACCACCGTGGAGCCCGGCCGGACACCGGCCAGGGCGACGGCGTGGGCACCGGTCGCCATGACGTCCGTCAACGGGAGCAGCCGCCGCAACAGTTCGGCATCCGCTTCCGCGCGCACCGGGACGAGCGTGCTGTCGGCGAACGGCACGCGCACGGCCTCGGCCTGGCCGCCGTCATGGCGGCCGCCCCAGAAGCCGCCGTCGGGGCAGGAGGTGAACAACCCGTCGCGGCACGGTCGGCAGGTGCCGTCCGCGAACGCGAAGGGTGCGAGGACGAGGTCGCCCGCACGGAGGCGGGTGACGCGCGCGCCGACGTCCTCGACGACGCCGATCCACTCGTGGCCCATGCGGTCGCCCGGCGTGAACGGCTCCTGGCCCCGGAACGGCCACAGGTCGGATCCGCACACGGCGGCGAGGGACACCCTCACCAGCGCGTCACTCGGTCGCTCGATCACCGGGTCGGGGACGTCGACGAGACGGACGTGCCCGATCCCTTCCAGCACGGTGGCTCTCATGGGCGATCACGGTAGGCTGCCGCCGCCCGTCCGGCCATGGCGTTCCGACGGGGTGCACGCCTTGTTCCCGTCGAATGGAAGGTGCTGCTGTATGTCCGGTTCCCGAACGTCGGGTGCGGTCGATGCGGTGGATCTCGCGATCATCCGTGAGCTCTCCCGCAACGCCCGTGTCAGCCTGGCCGACCTGGGCCGCAGGGTGTCCCTCAGCCGGCCCGCGGTCGCCGAGCGGGTGCGGCGCCTGGAGGACTCCGGCGTGATCAAGGGCTATGGCGTCCACCTCGATCTCGAGCGGCTGGGGCTGGGCCTGAGGGCGCACGTCTCGCTGCGACCCCGGATCCGTTCCGCCCGGAACGCGCAGACCCTGCGCGACCGGCTGCTGGCCATGGGCCACGTCCTGTCGTGTGTCCACGTCACCGGGGAGAACTGCTACGAGGTGACGATCGCGGTCCGGGACGCGCAGCACCTCGAGCAGGTCATCGAGCGCCTGTCGGAGATGGGCGACACCACTACCGGCGTGGTGCTGTCGGAGCCGGTGCATCCGCGTGACGTGGATGTCGCCGCGTGGCTCCTGCGGGAGGAGTGAGACGGCGGACGCGGCTCGGCGGGACCCGGCCGTGGCGTGACCGTGGGCCGCGGATCCGGGGGCGTGGGCCTGTCACTGCGGGAGCCGGGCCGGTTCGTCCTCCCAGGCCATGGAGGACATCCTCCAGCCGGCCGGGGTCCGAAGGAACTGGGTGGTCTTGTGGCCGCCTCCCTCGAAGCGCGCTCCGTCGCGGACACCGGACTTGCGGTACGCGCTGAACCGGTGGGCGACCGAGCCGAAGATCTCGGTGCGCCGGGAGACCTCCCACTCGGAGAACTCCGTCAGCGTTCCGTCGGTGAGCATCTTCTGGCGCGGCTCGACGAAGGCGTCCAGGTCCATGACGACGGGGTTGTCGCCGGTGTTCGAGATGATCCGCCCCTCGGGGAGGAAGAGGTCGCGGATGGTCTCCAGGTCGGGGCGCCTTCCGCCGGTGTTGGTGAAGGAGTCCATGAAGAGGTCCATCAGCCGGTCGATTTCCGCATGGTCGCCCGACGCCGACGTTGACGTGGGCGCGGGCGCGGGCTCGGGCGCCGACGCCGACGTGGACACCGCCTCGGCCGGGGGCCACTCCTGCGCCAGGACGGACCACACCTCGCTGTCGTGCCGCACCCCGCGGTACGGGTAACGCTGCCGGAGCACGCCGTCACGGGTCATCCCCAGGCGGCGCGCGGCCGCGATGCTGCGGGTGTTGCCCGCGGCGACCCACCACTCGACCCTGTGCATCCCGCGCTCGGTGAAGGCCCAGTCGATCAGCGCCCGGCAGGCGCGGGTCACCAGTCCCCGGCCCTGCCCGGCCTCCTCCATCCAGCAGCCGACCTCGCACACTCCCGAGGCGGCGTCGAAGCGGGTGAACATGACGCCGCCCACGAGCACCCCGTCCAGCCAGATCCCGTATATCCGGCCGCTGTCGGAGGACGCGAGGTCGGCGTAGCGCTGGAGGGTCGACCTGGCCGTGGCCAGGTCGGTGGTGAGCGACGCCCAGGGGATCCACGGGTCGACCAGGGGGCGGGCCCGGTCGATGTGCTCCAGGAACTCCGGTGCCTGCCAGGGCTCCAGAGGACGGAGTCGGGCGTGGTCGTCGAGCGGGACGGTGAACATGGGCGTTCTGCCTTCCGGGTCGGGCCGGGCGTGGACGGGCGTGGACGGCAAGAAATGTACGTAACAAGCGTTTGGTATGTAGGGTAGCCGCATGCCGCCACCCGCACCCGGAGATCACGAAGCCCGCCGCAAGGACGTGAGCGAGGCGGTGTGGCGCGTTCTCGCCGCCAAGGGTTTCGGTGGTCTGACCCTGCGCGCGGTCGCCGCCGAGATGGGCGTCTCCACGGGTCTGCTGACGCACTACTTCCCGAGCAAGCGCGCTCTCCTCACGCACGCGCTGGACCTGCTGGAACGGGACACGGCGGGGCGCCCGCGCCGGACCCCTCCCGCCGGCGGCCTGCCCGCCGTACGGGCCCGGCTGCTCGACATCCTGCCGCTCACCCCGGCCGACACCGCCCGTAACCGCATCTGGGTCAGCTCCTGGGACCTGTCCCTCGCCGACGGGACGCTCTCCGCCCAACAGGGCGATCGCTACACGAGGTTGCGCGACTCGTTCCGCCCCATCCTCGAGACGGCACGCGACCTCGGGGAGATCCCCGCGAGCGCCGACACGGATCAACTGGCCGCGTCTGCCGTCGCGTTCGTCCACGGACTCGTTGTCCAGGCCCTCTTCGACCCCGAACGGTTCACCGAGGACGTGCAGATCGCCATGGTCGACGACTTCGTCGCCCGGCTCGCCGGTTCCTAGCCCGTCGACGGGGAGGCGCCGATCGATCGAGGAGACCTCAGGTGCAGTCCTCCACCGCCACAACTGCCCTGCCCGTTCGGCAGGGTGTTCTCTACGTCGCGATCGCGGCCACGGCATGGGGCACGGGCGGTGCCGTGGCCGCCGCGCTGTACGGCGCCGGCGGGATCGGCCCCGTCTCGGTCTCGTTCTGGCGGTTCCTGACGGGACTCGGGCTGCTCCTGGCGGCCCACCTCGTCCGGCGTGCCCGGCGATCCCGGCGGGGGCTGGGGACGACGCCGTCGCTGCGCGCGGCGTTCGCGGCCAACCCGCGGCGGGCCCTGGTCACGGGTTTCGGGCTGGCGGTGTACCAGACGGCCTACTTCGCCTCGGTGCAGCAGGCCGGGCTGACCGTGGCCACGGTGGTGACCCTGGGCGCGGGTCCGGTGCTGGTCGCCGTGGGCGCCAGGCTCACGCTGGGCGAGCGCACGGGCGCGGCCGGGACCGCCGCGGTGGCGAGCGGCGTCGTCGGCCTGGTGCTGCTGACGGGCGGCGCGGAAGGGGGCACCGGCCCCGCTCCCGTGCTGGGCATCGGCTACGCGCTGCTGTCCGCCGCCGGCTACGCGGGGGTGACGCTGCTGGGCCGCCTCTCCGGCCGGGAGAACACCGGCGGTGCGTTCGGGTCCACGGTGACCGGCTTCGCGGTCGGCATGGTCTGCCTCCTGCCGGCGGCCTGGCTGGAGGGCCTGCTGCCCGACGCGGGGCGTCCGGCGTGGACGCTGGGCCTGATCCTCTACCTGGGGGCGGTGCCGACGGCGTTGGCGTACACGCTGTTCTTCGCCGGCCTCGGCGCCGTCAAGGCGACCACGGCGTCCGTCGTGGCCCTGGTGGAGCCGCTCACCGCGGCGGTCATCGGCGTGCTCGTGCTCGGCGAGCGGCCGGGCGCGACCGTCCTCACCGGCACGGCCCTGCTGCTGTTCGCCGTGGTGTTCCTCGCCGCCGCCGAGGGAGCCGGCCGGGCGTCCGCGCCACGGGCGACAGCGTCACGGGCGACTGGCTCGACGCGGGCGTCGGGCCGAGCCGGCCGGCCCTTCGCCGCCTCGGCCACCGGCCTCCCGTGGGGCGCCTCCGCAGGCCAAGCTCGGCCCATGAACACGGATCCCAGCGAGTACGAGAAGGCGATCCCGGCCGTGGCGGCCCATCTCGACAGGATGGAACGGGCGGTTGCCCGGACCCGCGCCTCGCACGCGGGGCAGCCGTACGCAGCGGTGCGTCAGGCCCTTGTCGAAGCCCTCCGGGACGAGGAGGCGCACCCCATCGTGCCGGAGATCGTCGACATCTACGCGCGCCAGATCTCCGAGGCGGCGACCGGACGCTGAACCAGGCGCCGGGCGGGCCACCCGCTCGCTCGGGTGGCCCGTCCGGCGGTCGGCGCGGGAACCGGACCGCCTACGCCGGGTACGGCGCCGTCGCGCGGGCCGTGCGCAGGGCGGCGGCCCACCAGGCGAGCTGGTCGAGGAGCGTCTTGGCGTAGCCGGGTGTCTCGGGGTCGAGGGGGCGGCCGTCCTGCCAGGTGAAGAAGTAGTTCGGGAAGGCCAGGCCGTCCCGGATGGTCACCGCGTGGAGCTCGGTGAGCACGTTCTCCAGGTGCAGCGCCGCGTGACGGCCGCCGGCCGCGCCGCCGTAGCTGACGAAGGCGACGGGCTTGGCGGTCCACTGGGTGAAGTGCCAGTCGACGGCCGCCTTCAGGGCCGCCGGGTAGCTGTGGTTGTACTCGGGGGTGACGACGACGAACGCGTCGGCCTCGTCCAGCGCCGCGGTCAGCGGCGCCATCCCGGCCGGGCGGGGGTAGTCGTCGCCGGCGAGCGCCGGGGGCGCGGCGGGCAGGGCCAGCGGGAGGTCGATGTCGGCGAGGTCGACGACCTGGACGTCGAAACCGCCGTGATGGGCGGCCTGTTCGGCGACCCAGGACGCCACGACGGGACCGAAGCGGCCCTCGCGGACGCTGCCGATGATGATCACGAGCTTGTGGGTGGTGCCGTTCTTCTCCATGCCCATCACCGTGGCGCGGCGCCGCGGGGCCGGCCAGACCGTGCGGAGACTGGCCCCCGCAGGGCCACCCTGGGCACTACGCGGACGGTGCGCCCGCGCCTAGGCTGCGGCGCATGGGGACACCGTTGGGGGACTTCGTCCGGGCCAAGCGGGACAGCATCCAGCCCGAGTCGCTGGGGCTGCCGGACCACGGCCGCCGCCGCTCGCCGGGGCTTCGGCGGCTCGACCTCGCCGCCCGGGCCGGCATCAGCGTCGAGTACCTGACGCGGCTGGAGCAGGGGCGGGACCGCAACCCGTCGGTGGCGGTGGTGAACGCGCTCGCCGACGCCCTCAGCCTCACCCCCGCCGAACGCGACCACCTGCGCTACCTCACGAAGATCACCGGCGGTGAGTGCACCGCCCACCGCCGGCCCGTGCCGCCGCCCCGCGAGGTCCGGCCGACGGTCCTGCGGACGCTCCGGCTCCTCGAACCGGGGATCGCCGCGGTGACCAACCGGCTGGGGGACGTCCTGGCCCGCACCGGCGGCTTCGAGGCGGTCATGGACGGGACGGGCCTGCTGGACGCGGGCGACGGCAACGCACCCAACCTCACCCGGTACGTCTTCACCGACCCGCGCGCCCGCACGCTCTTCGCCGACTGGGACGACGTCGCGGACGCGCAGGCCTTTGACCTGTGGCACGCGCCGTCGGTGGAGAACTCCGAGTGGTTCACGGCCGAACTCGCCCCGGCCGCCGGGCCGGAGCTCACCCGCCGCCTGCACCGGCACGCCGTCCCGCGCCGCGGGATCCTGCGCCTGCGGCATCCGTCCGGACCCGAGCTGCGCTTCGAGCGGGAGACGTTGGAGCTGGAGGCGGACGCCCAGCAGCTGGTCGTCCTGCTGCCGGCGGACGAGGAGACGGAGCGGGCCGTCGAGCGGCTCCCGCGCCCTCGGGAGGGCCGGCTGCGGGTGATCTCCTGACGCCCGCGACCGGTGGCGTGTCTCAGGTCCTGCGGTAGCGGGCGCTGGCGTCAGGTCCTGCGGTAGCGGGCGCTGGCGAAGGAGAAGCCGCTGAAGGCGATCAGGCCCACGGCGACGGCCACCAGCAGCCAGGGACCGGCCGCGGTCTGGGTGAAGGCGCGGAGCGTGTCGTCCACGCCCTTGGCCTCGTCGGGGTCGAACCGCACCGCGGCGATCAGCGCGAACACGCCCGCCGTGCCGAAGAGGACGCCGCGGGCGACGCCGCCGCAGACGCCGAGGACGTCGACCGTGCGGCGCACGGTGCGGCTCATCGCGGCCGTCCTGAGGTGCTTGCGGAACTTCCTCCGCACCGCGCGGACCAGGATCCAGCCGCCGGCGACGATCACGCCGAGCGCGACCGCGCCGACCAGCCAGCGGCCGGCGGGCATCTCCAGCGCCCGCGCGGTGACGTCCCGGGACTGCCGGTCGGAGGAGCCCGCGCCCCCCTCACCGGCGGCGAAGGCGAGCACCGAGTAGGCGACGAAGCCGTAGAACACGGCGCGGCAGGCGGAGAACAGCCGCTTGCGCGCCTTCCGGCCGTCCGGGCCGGACGCGCCGAACGCCGCCTCGGAGAGGCGCCACAGCGCCATCCCCGCCGTCGCTATGCCCAGGGCCCACAGCAGCACGGACCCGAACGGCTTGTCCGCTATCTCGGTGAGCGCGCCGGAGCGGTCGGCCTGTTCGCCGTTGCGGGGGTCGAAGGCCACGCGCAGCGCGATGGCGCCGATGAGGAGGTAGAGGACGCCGCGCGCGGCGAAACCGGCGCGGGCCGCACGGTCCATCGCGGTGCTGTTCGCGGCGCGCCGTGCGGTGCTCCAGGGAAGCCATGTCGTCGATTCACCGGCCATGTCGCCCGGTTGCCCGCTGCCCCCGGCCGGAAACGGGGCCTTGTCGGCCACGGTGGGCGCCCGCGCGGGCCGCACCGGCGCGTGCCCCCGGGGGGCTTTCGCTACCCAGGGGCGGTGAGTACGGCGACTCATGCGGGGCGGCCGGGCCCGGTCGTAGCGTGCGGGCATGGCGACAACTCCTGGGCGACGGCGCGGCCGTCCCGTGCGACGTTACGTGGGTGTGGGGATCGGCCTCGGCGTGAGCGCCGTCCTGATCACCCGGTTCGGGCCCCTGCCGGTGTCCTCCGCCGCGCGGCTGTGGGAGCAGTTCGCGGCGCGGGCGGCGGTCACGACGGACCCGCAGCGGCTGCTGCCGCACCACAACCCGCCCGGGCAGGCCGCCGCCACGTACCGGGCGACGACGGTGTGGTGCCGTGAGCGGGCGGGGCGGGCGGGAGCGGTGGCCCGTCAGGCGACCCGGACCGCACGCCGCGCCACCCGCGCACGCCCCTGACCCGGCGGGGCAACCCGGGGAGCCCCTGACCGGGCGCCGCCGGGTGCCTTCGGGCGCCGCCCGTGGCCCCTGACCGGGCGCCCCACCCGAGGGTCCCGACCGGTCCGGCCGGCCGCGGACCGGCCCTGACCGGGGCCAGCCGGAAACGCCTCGACCGCCCGCCGGCCGGGCCACGGCTGGGGGCGTTGTCGGGTCGGCCTGCGGTCGGCGTGCGGTCCAAGGGGCGCTTCTGGCTGGCCCCGGTCAGGGCCGTCCGGGGGCTGGCGGGCCTTGCCGGGGCCGTTCCGCGGTCGGTGGGCCTGCTGGGGCCGCCTCCGGTTGGCGTGCGGTCGGGGCGCTCCTGGTCGGCTCCCGGACACGGCCACTCCTTGGCCGGTGGCACGGCCCGGCCGCACGCCGAGCGACAGCCGTTCCTCCACGGCCCACCGGCTGCGAAGCAGCCCCGGCCGGAGCCCGGCCAGGCCCACAGGGCCTAAACCGGAGCCGGCCAGGAGCGCCCCGGTCCGGACGCCGGTCGGAAGCACCCCGCCGACCGCGCGCCAACCGGAGGCCGCCCCGGCAAGGCCCGTCAACCGCTGCACGGGCCCCCACTTGGACGCTGTCCAAGGCCGCCCCGGCAAGGCCCACCAGCCCCGGCCCGGTCGACCGGGGGCGGCGGCCCCGCCGGGCGGCCCCCGGCGGGGGCCTACGCGGTGGTGGGGTGGGGGCTCCGCCCGTTCCGCATCACCGCGGCGGTCGCGACGCAGGTGAGGGTGGTGCCGGCCAGGGCGGCGGCCGTGACGAGGAAGACGCCGATGACGAACAGGCCGCTGCCGTCGTCCGACCAGTCGTACCAGGTCGCGACGGCGAGGCCCGTCGCCGTGCCGAGCACCGCGCCCACGTGGTGGCGGCGGGACGCGGCGAGCACCACCGCGCCGAGCAGCGTCAGCACCAGGCCGATCACCTGCCAGGCCTCGTAGGGGCCGGTGGTGTGGCCGTCCGGATGGACGTCGCGCTGCTGGTCCCAGCCGAGCCAGCCGGCCCAGGCGGCCGCCGCGATCCCGGCGAGCGCCAGGACCGACAGCAGGTGGCGGGAGATCGTGGAGGCGGAGGGTCTGTTCGAGGTCATGGCCTCATCGTCGTCGCCGCGCCCGTCCTCCCGCAGAGCGCGCCTACTCACCTTCACCTGAGTACCCGAGCACCGGCGCCCGGTCACGTCGCCGCCGCCCGGGCCGTACACCGGCCCCGCCAGGATGACGACATGACGGGCGACGGCACAGGGCGGCTCCCCGACGGGTGGACGCTGGAGCGGGTGCGGGAGGTCTCCGGGGACCACCGCGCCGAGGTGGTGGACAACGCAGCGTGCTCTGCTGGGCGGCCGCCGACCTGTACGGGGCGCTGCGCGGACTGTGACGGACGGCCCGCGCGGCCCGTCACGTCACGCGTCGGCGCGCTGGTAGACGAGGGCGTTGACGCCCTTGGGGCTGGTGGTGACGGAGGCCAGGCGGAAGGTGGTGAGGGTGCCGTCGGCGGGGAAGACCGACTTGCCGCCGCCGACGACGACCGGCATCTGGGTCAGGCGGAGTTCGTCGACCAGCCCCTCGCTCATCAGCGCGCGGGCGATCGAGGCGCTGCCCATCACCACGATGTCGCGGCCCTCCTCCTCCCGCAGCGCCCGGATCCGGTCCAGGAACTCCGCGCCGGGGAGACGGACGGTGTTCTCCCAGGTCAGGTCCGCGTCGCCGAGGCTGTCGGTGACGACGTACTTGCGGATGGCGTTCATCCGGTCGGCGAACGGGTCGCCGGCCCGCCCGGGCCAGGCGCCCGCCATCACCTGCCAGGTGCGGCGGCCGAAGAGCAGGGCGTCGGCGCCCTCGAGCGCCGCGTCGAAGGCGCCGCCCACGACCTCGTCGTCGAAGTGCGGGACGGTCCAGCCGCCGTGGGCGAAGCCGCCGTCGGTGTCCTCCTCGGGACCGCCGGGCGCCTGGGTGACGCCGTCGAGGCTGATGAACTGGGTGATGACGACACGCATCCGGAGGGCTCCCTGCACTGGTCATGGCACTGGTCATGGCACTGGTGACTGCACTGCTCGTTCGCGTCCGCGCGACGGGCCGCACGGTACGGGACGGTACGCACTGGAGACCGGCGGCGGGCCGGAAAGTCATCGGTCCGGGTCGCTCTGGTGCGGGCGCCCGCCCGGCTAGGCTCCGGGCATGACCAAGGCAGAGAATGCGGTGTTCGACGTCGAGATCGGGGCGCTCCAGGGCGGCTCCGCGGACCTGGGGCAGTACGCCGGCCGGACGGCGCTGCTGATCGTGAACGTGGCGTCCCGGTGCGGGCTGACGCCGCAGTACAACGGGCTGGAGAAGCTGCACGAGCGGTTCGCCGAGCGCGGGTTCGCCGTGCTGGGCGTGCCCTGCAACCAGTTCATGGGGCAGGAACCGGGGTCGGCCGAGGAGATCGCGGAGTTCTGCTCGGCGACCTACGGCGTGACGTTCCCGATGACCGAGAAGGTCGAGGTGAACGGGGACGGACGCCACCCGCTGTACCGGCGGCTGACCCCGTTCGCCGACGCCGAGGGGCACACCGGTGACGTCCGGTGGAACTTCGAGAAGTTCCTGGTGGACCGGGACGGCCGGGTCGTGGCCCGTTTCGCGCCGCAGACCGAGCCGGAGTCCGACGAGGTCGTGGCCGCGATCGAGAAGGTCCTCGGCTGATTCGGCCCCGCCCTGGGGCGGCGGCGTTGACCTTGCCCCAGGGGCAGGGCCCAGTCTCCCCGTCACCGGGCCGAGGGTCCGGTGACGGAGGAGGCTTCGGGCATGACTGACGCGATCCGTACCGGCGACGGGCTGATCAGCATCGGCGCGTTCGCCGCCAGGGTGCGGCTGTCCGCGAAGGCGCTGCGGCTCTACGACCGGCTGGGGCTGCTGACCCCGGCGTACGTCGACCCGGCGACCGGCTACCGCTACTACCGGCGCGAGCAGGTGGAGCGGGCCCGGACCATCGTGCACCTGCGGCACCTGGACATGCCGCTGGCGGTGGTCGCCGAGGTGGTGGCGCTGATGGACGGCGACGGCGCGGCGGCCGCGGAGCGGGTGCGCGGCTACTGGGCCGGTGTCGAGGCGCGGCTCGCCGGGCAGCGGGCGCTCGTGGACTTCCTCCGTGCGCGACTGGGCGGAAGGAGTTCCCCGATGAACGAGCGGTACACGGTGGAGACGGCGGGGGCGCCGGGCGGCACGGTGCTCTCCCTGAAGCGGCACGTCCTGCTGGGCGAGCTGCCGGACTGGATCGGCGGCACGCTGGACCGGCTGGGGCGGGTGGCCGCCGAGGAGTGCGGTGGCGTCGCCGCGGCGCCGTTCGTGGCCTACCACGCGGAGGTCTCGCAGGAGAGCGACGGCCCCGCCGAGGTCTGCGTGCCGGTGCGGGACGCGGAGGCCGCGCGGGCGTGGGCCGCGCGGCACGGCAAGGGCGTCGCCGTGCGCGAGGAGCCGCCCCGCCGGCTGGCCTTCACCCGCATCACCAAGGCGGAGGTGGCCCAGCCGATGATCCTCAACGCCTTCGAGGCGGTGGAGCGGTGGATCGGCGAGCGGGACCTGCGGGTCGCCGGGCCGTGCCGGGAGGTGTACTTCGCCGACTGGACCGCCGCGGGGCCGACCGATCCGGTCTGTGACGTGGCGTACCCGGTGGAGGGCGCGGTGGGGGACCCGGCGGAGGACCAGGCGGAGGACTAGGCGGGGTCCGGCTCCGGGCACGGGGTGCCGCGCGGTATCCGGTAGCGGGCCGCGAGGTGGTACGTGCCCGGGGCCGGGGCGTCCAGGACGGTCCAGGCGACGCCCCAGGCGTCCTCGGCGCCGGGCGTCAGGCAGCCGCGCAGGTTCCGGCCGTCCGGCTCCGGCGGGGCCACCAGTTCGCCCGACGCGTCGAAGAGGCCCAGCCACGGCGAGTGGGCCACCCGCACGGTGTACCGGCCGGGACGCGGCACCCGCACGGTGAGTTCCTCCTCGTCGGCCCGGACCACCTCGGCGGGCGGATCGGCCAGCGGGGTGGGGTCGGTGACGGCGTACAGCCGCCAGTTGTCGTCCGACCACACCTCCTTCAGGTAGGGCAGCCCGCCCTCGATCAGCTCCCGCTCCTGCCGGCCGCCCTCCCCGTCGGGGTTGCCGTGCAGCGGCAGCACGACCTGGTGGACGGCCCAGCGGCTCAGCCACTGCCGGTAGGTGACGGCGTTCAGCGTGGCGTCGTAGAACAGCGGGTTGCGCTCCCGGTCGGCCTGGCGGTTCCAGCCGCGGGCCAGGTTGACGTAGGGGACCAGGGCGGAGGACTCGGCGTGCGAGCTGGCCGGGACGACCTCGACGCGGCCCTGGTCGGCGCCGGTCCCGCTCCGGCGCAGCCGGTCGATCAGCGGGGCGACGTCGCGGGCCCAGATGGCGTCGGGCTTCATGCTGACCACGTCGCCGACCGTGCTGACGCCGACCCAGCCGGCGAACAGCGCGAAGGAGAGCAGCGCCGTGTACCAGCGCCGGGAGCGCGGCTCGGTGAACGGCAGCACGGCGAACAGCGCCACACCGGCGAACAGCATGGCCAGGCGGGTGATGTTGGAGCCGATCTGGGAGCTGATCGCCCACACCAGCACCACCGCGACCCCGTAGACGGCGCAGGTGGCCCGGACGGTGGTCCAGTCGGGCGGCGTCACCGCGTACACCAGCACGGCCATGGCCACCGGCAGCGCGATGGTGCCCAGGCCCACCGGCTGGGTCCCGGAGAACGGGAACATCCAGGCGGAGACGGCGACCACCAGCAACGGGCCGAGGCCCAGCGCCCACGCGCCGGGGCGGCGGCGCTGGACGAACAGGGCGACGGCGATCAGTCCCAGGAACAGTCCGGCCACCGGCGAGGCCATGGTGGCGAGCGCGGCCAGCGGGACGACGCACGCCGCCCGGGCCCCGCGCCGGTGCCGCCAACGGCGCGGCACGCAGAACACGGCGGCCACCGCGGCCAGCGCGAACAGCACGCCGAGGCCGAAGGTGACGCGGCCGGAGACGGCGTTGCAGAACAGGCCGAACACCCCGGCGAGGGCGGCGGGCCACACATGGCGGTGACCGGTGCCGTCGGCCGGGCCGGTGCCGCCGTCGGGGCCGGTGCCGCCGGCCGGGCGCGGGGCGGGGCCGGTGCGGGCGTGGCAGAGGATCAGGGTCAGCAGTCCGGCGGAGAGCGTGCCGGAGAGCATCATCGTGGTCCGCACCCCGAGGAGGTGCATCAGGTAGGGCGAGACCACGCTGTACGAGACCGGGTGCATCCCGCCGTACCAGGCCATGTTGTAGGCCGAGTCGGGGTGACGGCCGACGAACTCCGCCCAGGCGTCCTGGGCCGCCAGGTCGCCGCCGCTGTTCGCGAACGCGAAGAACCAGAGGACGTGCAGGGCGCCGGCGAGGGCCGTGACGAGGGTCGCCGGGTGGCGCAGGACACCGACCGCGCGGGCGGGGCCGGAATGCGCGGCGGGCTCGGACTCCGGGGCGGGGCCTTGGCCCGGGGGACGTGGGGTCCCGGCGGGCGGTGGCAGGTGCTCGGCGGCGGGCCGCCCGGCCGGCGCGGGCACCCGGGGCGCGTCGGCGGAGGCCGTGGAGTGCGGCGCGCGCGCCCGATCCGCTGTGCTCACGTCCTGGAACTCCCTTGTCCCGTCCGCCGGTTCCCGTCGCGCGGCCCCCGGGCCGCCCCCGGCCCGCTGCCGGGCGACGCTAGCACGACGCCCCGCCGCGGAACGCCTGGTCGGCGTCCTGTGGCGGGGCGTGCGCGGTGCCGTGCTCCGGCAGCCGGGGCCGCCCGGTGCCGGGCCGGCCGGCTCCGGGCGCCCGGCTCAGGCGACGCGGGTCAGCTTGGCCGCCGTGTCCGGTTCCGCCAGGTCGCTCTGGAGCTGCACGGGCACCGTGACGGCTCCGTCCTTGCCGTCACCGACCGTCAGCGAGCCGACCTCGGTCCCGGCGGCCGCCGTGTGCGGCAGGTTCTCCTTGGGGTCGAAGGTCAGCTTGACCTCGTGCCCGGCCCAGCCGACCGCCTTGACGTCCTCGGAGACGACCACGGGCGTGCGGCCGCCGAGCCGGTCGTCCACGTAGCCGACCACGTCGCCCTTCTTGAGGATGGTCTCCGAGGTCAGGGCGTCCTGGGTGGCCAGCATGGCCGTCTTCGAGACCGCGTTGACGGTGTCGAGGATGTACGGCTTGTGCTGCCCGAGGATGGCGCCGACCAGGGTCACCGTCTCGCCGTCGACGGGCTTGGTGGCGGCGAAGAGCAGGTTGCCGCCGGCCTTGGTGGTCGAGCCGGTCTTGATGCCGATCGCTCCGTCGTACGGGACCAGGGTGTTGTAGTTGTAGTGGATCCGCCCCGACGGGTCCTTCCAGGAGCCCTGCTTGGTGATGTCCACCATGCCGGGCATCTTCATCATCGCGACGCCCAGCTTCACCTGGTCATCGGCGGTGGAGACGGTCGTCTCCTTCAGGCCGGAGGGGTCGGTGTAGGTGGTGTTCGTCATCCCGAGCTCGTCGGCGGTCTTGTTCATCTTCTCGACGAACGCCTCCTGCGAACCGGCGTTCCAACGGGCCAGCAGGCGCGCGATGTTGTTCGCGGACGGAATCATCACGGCGGACAGCGCGTCGCGGAGGCTCAGCTTCTGGCCCTCCTTGACGTTGTTCAGCGTGGACTCGTCCTGCCCGGGCTTGTCGTAGCCGCCCTCCTTCTCGGCGAGGGCGTCGATGGTGATCATCGGGCCTTCCTCGCCGGGCTTGAGCGGGTTCTCGCGCATGATCACGTAGGCGGTCATCGACTTGGTGACCGAGGCGATCGGCACCGGCTTCTGTTCGCCGAACCGGTCGACGGTGCCGATGCCGATGACGTCCATCGAGCCCTGGCCCTCACCCGGCCACGGGAGGGAGACCGGGTCGCCGTCGAACCGGTGGGACTCCTGCGCGGTCAGCACGAGCGCGGGCTCGGGCAGCGGGCGGACCATCTGGACGATCGCCAGCACGATCGCCAGCAGCACCACCACGGGGGTCCAGATCTTGACCCGGCGCATCACCCGGCGCGGCAGGGTGTCCGGCGGCGGCGGGGTGTTGGTCAGCTCGGCCAGCAGGTCCAGCGGCGGCTTGGGGGGCAGCGGCTGCTGGGTGGTGCGTTCGGGGCCGATCTGGGGGATGGCGGTGGTCTCGGTCGCCGACGCCCCGGCCACGGGGGCCGTGGGGGCCGCGGGGGCCGTGGGCGGCTTCCGTGTCGACGGTTCCGGTGCCGTGCCGACCTTCAGCTGCGTGGTCGGCTGGTCCACGGGGCGCTCGGCGCCGGGGCGGCCGAGGCGGATCGCGGTGGTGGGCTGGTCCACGGGCTTCTTGGCCGCGGGCTTCTTGGCCGCCTTGTCCGCGGGGGGCGCGACCGTGCCGGGGGCGCGCGTCGCGTCACGCTTCTCCTCCGCCGGCAGCGGCCCGGCAGCCCACGCGGGCCGCCTGTCCTCGTCCTCGTCCCCGTCGGTGGCCTCCGCGTCGGCCGCGGGGTCCTTGTCGTCCCCGTCCTCGGCCGGCGCGACGGGCTCGCCGGACGGCCCGCCCTTCGACGCGTCGTCGGCAGCGACCTCCTCCGGAGCCGAAGCCTCGTCCTTCTCGTCGGCAACGGCCTCCTCGGCGTCCACGCCGGACCCCGGCTCGTCGCCCGAACCCTCGTCGGCAGCGGATGCCTCGGACACCGCACCGTCGGCCAGGCGCCCCTCCGCGCCCACACCCAAGGCGGCACCGACCGCCGGCACGGCACGCTCCGACTCCTCGTCGCCCGACTCCGGCTCACCCTTCGCGGCGTCCTCGCCCGAACCCTCGGCGCCCACGCCAGCGACGGCACCGAACGCCGGCACGGCACGCTCCGGCTCCGCGTCGTCCGACTCCGGCTCGCCCTTCGCGGCGTCGTCGCCCGAACCCTCATCGGCGGCCGATGCCTCGGCGTCCACGCCCGCGACGGCACCGAACGCCGGCACGGCACGCTCCGACTCCGGCGCCTCGTCGCCTGACTCCCGCTCCCCGGCGGCAGTCGCCCCCGGCTCACCCTTCGCGGCGTCCTCGCCCGAACCCTCGGCGCCCACGCCAGCGGCAGCACCGAACGCGGGCACAGCACGCTCCGGCTCCGGCTCGTCCTTCGCGGCGTCGTCGCCCTGCCCCTCGTGGGCAGCGGCCTCCTCGGCGTCCACGCCCGCGGCGGCACCGAACGCCGGCACGGCACGCTCCGGCTCCGGCTCCTCGTCGCCGGACTCCGGCTTCCCGGCGGCGGCAGTCGCCTCCGGCTCGTCCTCCTCCGCCCCGACGCGGACCCCGGACGGCTCGTCGCCCTGCTCAGGCTCGCCGTCCCGGTCCACCGTCGCGTCGTCCACGGCGTCGCGCCCCTCGGCGGCGTCCTCCGGGGCTGCGTCCGCCTCGTCGCGCTCCTCGGTGGCGAGCCACGTGGAAACGGCGGTGCGCAGGCGCGAGTCGTCCTCCGCGTTCGCGGCCGTGTCCGCGGCACCGGAGGCCTCTCCGTCGCCCTCGGCGTCCTCGGCGTCCCCGGCGCCGGTGGCGCCCTCCTGGGCCTCCCCGGGCCGCTCCCCACTCCCCTGGCCCTCGGCGTCCTCGTCGGCCGCGGAGGCGTCCTCGGAGCCGTCAGGGCCCTCGGGGCCGTCAGGGCGGTCGGAGCCGTCGGCGCCGTCGGGCTCCGCCGAGTCCTCGGGAGGCACCGCGGAGGCGGCGGAGGGCGCGTCGGCGCCGTCGCCGTCACCGTCCCGCGGCGCCTCGGCCACGGCGGTCCGGGCGAACACGGCACGCGGGTCGGCGGCCGCCGACACCGCGGCGGTCTCCGCAACCGGTTCCCCCGTGCCCGGCGTCGTACCCGCCGAGGACTCTCGCTGCTTCGACCTGTCGGGGGACTCGCCCGCCACCAATGCCTCCTCCATACGCCGCGCACTCCCCGTGCGCCTGCCCAACCAGCCGACCGTCAACGCCGGGCGGCCACCGTCCGGACCGGTTCCAGTGTCGCGTCCGCGCACCCGGCCCCTCCGCAGGGACGAGAACGACATACCTGCCGGTTCCATCCGATTGCGGACCCGCACTCTCGACAGATGACTGTGAGAGGGGTCACCCTGTCGTACATCCACGCGGGGAGGCATGGATGGGCAAGAGCCGCAGAACACTTCCGGAGGAGCTTCTGCTGCTGGCATTGGACCCGGCCACGGGCACCACTGCACAGCCTCAGTCGCTCGACCTGGGTCTGGCCGGAGCACAGCTCGTCGAGCTGGCCATGGCCGGACGGATAGCCCCGGACGGGGATCGTATCTCCGTGGTGATGCCACGGCCGACAGGAGATCCGACTCTGGACCACGCACTGGAGCTGCTGCGCAGACGCGGCGCCCCGGTCCGCGCGGTCCACTGGATCGGCGGACCCCGGCTGGGGCTCCGCCAGACCTACCTCGCTCACCTGGAGCGGTGCGGCATGGTGCATGCCGTGGCCGGTCCGATGTGCGGGGTACTGCCGACGACTCGCTACCAGGCGACGGACACGGCCATCAGCCGGGAGATCAGATCCCGGCTGGACACGGCGATCAAGACGGGCGTCCCACCGGACCCCCGGACCGCCGCGCTCGCCGCACTGGCCCACGCGGTCGGTCTCGGCAAGCACCTGTACCCGGGGAACGAGGGCCGCTCGGCCCGCTCCCGGCTGCGGGACCTGATCAGGCACGACCCTATGGGCGGTCTCGTGGCGCACGCCGTGATGGACGTCCAGAACGGCGCGGCGGCGCAACCACGCCGGGCCGCCCCGGCGCAGAACGGCCGCCCGGCCGCTCCGGCGCACGGGCGGGCGACGGCGCCGCAGCAGGCGGTCAGGGGTGTGGCGGCGCAGCCGCATCCCGGCGCGATGGCCAGGGCCGTCGCGCGCTGACCCCGGCGAACACGCACGCCCGGACGGGCGGCGGGCCCCACCGGCCCGACGCCCCGTCCGGGCGTGAGCCGTTCCCGGACGCATGTCGCCGCGCGGCGTCGAGTCCCACCCGAAGGCGTTAACCGCCGTCCCGGCCCCTTACCCGATAGGGATGCCATGCGGCCACCCCGTCACGCGTGCGCAGCGATTGTGCGCCGTTTTCCAGCGGTGGCCCGCACCCAGGTGGCAATCTGCTGAACAGCAGATACGCAAAGTTGAGGTACGCAGCCGGAGGTGCCGTCCGTGGCGTCCAGTGTCAACCCCACCGTCAGGCGCCGCCGCCTGGGACAGGAGCTCCGCCGGCTCCGTGAGCAGAAGGGCATGACGGCCGAGGAAGTGGCGGAGCGGCTGCTGGTCTCGCAGTCGAAGATCAGCCGTCTCGAGAACGGCCGCCGGTCCATCAGCCAGCGCGACGTCCGCGATCTCTGCGGGGTGTACGAGGTCGAGGACCAGCGGATCGTCGACTCGCTGATGCAGATGGCCAAGGACTCCCGCCAGCAGGGCTGGTGGCACTCCTTCGGCGACATCCCGTACAGCGTCTACATCGGCCTGGAGACGGACGCGGCCAGCCTGCGCGTCTACGACCCGCAGGTCGTGCCGGGGCTGCTCCAGACCCGGCAGTACGCGGAGTCGCTGATCACCGGGGCGCTGCCGGAGACGGCGGCCTCGGACATCGAGAAGCGGGTGAAGGTGCGGCTGCGCCGGCAGCAGCGGATCAACGCGCAGGAGAACCCGCTGCGCCTGTGGACGGTGCTCGACGAGGCCGCGCTGCGGCGGATCGTGGGCAACCGGGCGGTGATGCGGGAGCAGTTGGAGCACCTGGTCGAGCAGGCGCAGCTGCCGCACGTCACGGTGCAGGTGATCCCGTTCAATCTGGGTGCCCACCCGGGGCTGAACGGCCAGTACGCCATCCTGGAGTTCCCCGACGCGTCGGACTCCAGCGTGGTCTACATCGAGGGCGTCACCAGCGACCTGTACCTGGAGAAGCCGAACGACGTCCACAAGTACAGCGTGATGTACGAGCACCTGCGGGCCCAGGCGCTGAACGTGGAGCAGTCACGGCAGTTCATCGAGGACATCGCCAAGTCCTACGCGTGACCGGCGCGTGGCCGGCGCACGATCGCCGGGACATCACGCAGCGTGACCCCATCGCCCTGTATCGGTTGCCGACGGACTTTGCCAGAGGCAAAAGGACGAACCGTACACGCACAACTGCTGTGGCGGTAGGGCCTATTGGGACATGCCATCCACACGAGTGAATCGACCCCTCCGATCCGCTGGACGGCGAGTAGCGTCGATCACGCCAACGGTCACACGCGGTTGGCGGAGATCACCTGATTCGTCACCCTCAGTTAACTCGGAGTGAAAATGGCTATTCGTCAGGGCGCCACCCCCACGTGGACCAAGTCCTCCTACTCGACCGGCAACGGCGCGTGCGTGGAGGTCAAGTCCCCGCTGCGCGAGGAGCTCGCGGTGCGGGACTCGAAGGTTCCGGCGGGCCCGACCCTCGCCTTCCCGGCCGACTCCTGGAGCGCCTTCGTCTCCGGCGTCAACCGTGGAGCGTTCGGCGGGAACTGAGCGGCCGACGTGAGAGCCGGTACCGCCGGCCCCACGGGGCGCCACCCTGTACAGCCCTCTCGTCCGGCTCGCCGTCCTGGCCGAGGGGGCTCGCCCATGTCCGGCCGTCCCGGGCCGGTGCCGTCGGCCGGTGCCGCTCAGTCCTCCTCCGGCCTCGGTCCCCGCGGGTAGCGGGTCAGCCAGCCGGGCGAGGCGTACGAGGGGCCGTGCAGCGCCGGCCCCTGGGTCATCTCGATCGCGAAGTCGTCGGCCAGCAGCACCAGGGTGGGCCGGCCCTCGAGTTCGGCCAGCCACGCGGGCGGCAGCGCCGTCTCGCCGTGCAGCGCCCCCAGCAGTCCTCCGGTCAGCGCTCCGGTGACGCTCGCCGGGCCGCCGAGGTTCACCGCGAGGCACAGCGCGTGCCGCACGTCCTCCCCACTCAGTGCGGCGCGCACCGCGGCCGCCAGGACCTCCTCGGCCCCCGCCCCGGCCTCCAGGGGGGCCGACGGCTCCTCCGGGGACGCCAGGGCGCCTTCCAGGGCCGCGGTGACCTCCTGGTGACCGGGCCACGGCGTCAGCGCCCCGATCGCCGCCCGCACGGCCTGCGGCAGCGCCTCCCCGCGTGCCAGGCCGTGCACGGTGACCGCGTAGGCCCCGGCCACCAGGTAGGCGATGGGGTGGCCGTGGGTCTGGGTGGCGCACTCCACGGCGAGTTGGGCGACCAGCTGCGGCTCCCAGCCGACCAGGAGCCCGAACGGCGCGCTGCGGGCCGCCGCGTGCGGGCCGCGCTCGGCGGGGTTCCTCGGTTCGGCGGGCGTGCCCATGGTCTGCTCGCCCAGCGCCCGCAGGGTGGGGCCGTGCGGGGCGCGGCGGGCGTACAGCCACTCCTCGCGGGCCAGCCAGCCGTCGTCCTTGCGGCGTTCGTCGGGCCCCCAGTCGTGCTGGGTGGCCGTCCAGCGCCGCCAGGCGCGGTGCAGGTCGCTCGGGGGGTGCCAAATCCCGGTGTCCCGGCGGACCTGGGCCCGGATCAGCCCGTCCACGGTGAACAGCGACAGCTGGGTGACGGCGGTGACCGCGCCGAGCCGCCCGAACGCCGGGACCGGCGCGGCCAGCCCTTCGGGGCCGTGCGCCTCCACGATCCGGGCGGCGGTCATCCCGTCCAGCGGCGCGCCCAGCGCGTCGCCCACGGCGGCCCCGAGCACGACGCCGCGCACTCTGCTCCGGAAGTCCTGCAACTCGGCCCGGCCCCACGCACCAGCCACCGCCCGACCTCCCACGGCCGTCGCCCACGCCTGCTTGCTTCCGCACCCGCGGTCGGCCGGGGCCCGGTTCCCGCCGACGCTAGTCGTCCGGCGCTCCGGGCGGAACGGGCAATTCTGGCCGATGCGCATGTACGGCCCCCCGCGCGTCCGGGCTTCCACGGGATCCCCTCCGGACACGCACAGCACCCGCGCCCCGGTTCCGCGCGGGGCGAGGGGCGGAGGTCACGCGCCGGGCGAGGGGCAAAGGTCACGCGCCGTGCGAGGGGCGGAGGTTCCGGGCGGACGCCCCGCGGATACGACGGCGCCCGCCGCTCGCGGGGCGAGGGGCGGGCGCGCGCCGGGCCGGGCCAAGGCGGACCGGACCGGGCCGGGCCAAGGCGGGCGTCACTGCATCGCGCGCCAGATGTCGTCCCGGGTGAGGGCGCCGGTGAACACCCGGACGTTGTCGACGGCGCCGTGGAAGTACTCGCCCCAGCCGTCCGCGGTGCGGCCGCGGCCCACCTGCAGCGGGCCCTCGGCGGCCCAGGCGGAGTCGAACGAGGCGGAGGTCGCCTCTCCGCCCTCACCGTCGACGTAGAGGGTGATCCGGTCGGCGGCGTCGTCGTGGACCACCACGATCTCCTGGTCGGCGGGCTCTCCGTAGGAAGGCCGGGCGTACTGGGAGACCATCGTCCTGGCGGCGCCGGCCGTGTCCCCGTGGGTCACCACGAGCTGCCACTTCTCCGTGGCCGGGTCGTAGCGGACCTGGAACGCGTCGCCGTGCCCGCCGCCCTGGGAGAGGACCGTCATCGGCTCGTCCGGCGCGGCCTCGGCGAAGCGGACGTACGCGCCGACGGTGTAGCTGCCGCCGGTCTCCACGACCGGGCCGCCCGCGGTCGCGTGACCGGTCGTCCCGTCCAGTGCGAGGTGCGCGTTCCCCTTCAGGGCGAAGCGGGCGGGTACGCACTCGGGGTCCAGCCAGCAGTCCCAGTCGTCGACGTACCGGTAGACCTCGGCGCCCTCGTGCAGGGTGAGCGGACCGCCCTCGCTGCCGGGGGCGGCGTCGTCCGTGACGGACTCGAAGTCCCAGCCGCCGACCCGCTGCGGCTCCTGCCGTCCGAGCTTCTCCGCCTCCTCCGGGACCACCACGCGGTCCCAGACCCGGACGTCGGCCAGGTCGCCGTGCCAGCGGTTCCCGCCGTCGCCACGGGCCCGGCCGAGCTGGAAGGCGCCCGGCGAGGCGACCGGGGCGGCCTTCGCCTTCTCGCCGACCTGCCGGCCGTCGACGTAGAGGCGGACGGTGTCGTCCTCGGCGTCGAACACGCCCAGCACGTGGGCCCAGTCGCCGGTCTCCGGGCCGCCGCCCGTGACGGTGGCGCCGCCGAAGCCGAACGCCCAGTCGGCGTCGCCGTCCGCGGTGGGCCGCAGGCCCAGGGTGAAGGCGGAGGTGCCGTCGGCGGCGTCCTGGCTCGCCACCGTCATGGCACGGTCCGTCCGGCCGGGCCGGACCCAGCCGCCGACCGCGTAGGTCTTCCGGGTGTCGACCACGGGCTCGTCGGTGGTCAGGTAGCCGTTGCCCGCGCCGCCGAGCCGAGCGCTGCCGTCGAGGCCGGTGCCGTAGGGGGCGGTGTCCTGGAACGTCACGCCGTCCTCGGCGCGCAGCGCCGGGCCGGTCTCGGCGGCCTCGTCGGCGAGCTTCCAGTGGGCGACCGGGGCGCGGCCCTCGGCGACGCGGAACCAGAGGACGCTCTCGGCGCTGGTGTTGCCGGCGCGGTCCGTCGCCCGCACGGTCAGGTAGTCGGTCCCCGACTTCGACGGCGCGAAGCGGACGGTGGCCGCTCCGCCCAGCTCCTCGGGCTCCACGGTCCGCTCGGTCCCGCCGATGAAGTGGTAGCGGTAGGCCACCACGTCGTTGGAGGGCGAGTCGAAGGTGAAGCCGCCGTAGACCCCGACACCGTCCCACCAGGTGGTGTCGTCGTAGCGGTCGGAGGTGACCGCCGGCGCCTCGGGGCGCGTGGCGTCCACGACGAACCGGCAGGCGTGGCCGCCCTCCTCGTCGCTCCACGGGGACACGGCGCCCTGGGGGCCCACCGCGCGCACCCGCCAGGAGACCGGCGTGTCCCCCGGGACGTCGAACGACGGGGTCAGCCGGACGGGGGTGCCCACGGTCTTCACCGTGGTGGTCAGCGTCTCGCGCCGTTCGGCGCCCTCCGCGTCGGTCCACCACACCTCGAACTCGGCGCCCAGCCGCGCCCAGGGGTCGGGGTCCCGGAGGACCACCTCCAGCTGGGGCTTCTCCGGCACGTACGGCGTGTCCTGCCCGTGCGCGCACGCCGCGCCGCCGGTTCTCAGATCCTCCGCCAGGGGCCGCAGCGGCGGATCCTCCGCCGCGGACGCCACCCCCGGCGTCCCCGCCAGCAGCACGGCGGCGGCCAGGACGACCCCGCCCCGTCCGCGCCGACCGGACTTCCTCATGCCAACCCGCCCCCTCTTCTGACGTGCACTCAGCAAATCGGGCGTGAACGTACCAGGCGTCGGCGCCCGCCGCGGAACCTTTTCTCGCCGGGAGGGGCGGGCGACCGCCCGAGGGGCTCCCGGGAGGGGCTGGCGCCCGCCCGAGGGGAGGCGCCGGGCGCCCCGCGCCCACCCTGCGGGACGCCCTTGTTTGCCCAGCTCGTCCCGCTCGTATGCTCGTGGGATGACGACTTCCGCCAGTTCCGGAACCGGCCGCCCCACCGAGAACTCGATGCGCCGCGCCCTCAGGCGGGCCCGTGACGGGGTCACGCTGGACGTGGCCGAGGCGGCCGTGCTGCTGCAGGCGCGCGGCGGGGATCTGGAGGACCTGTGCGCCACCGCCTCCCGGGTGCGGGACGCGGGCCTGGAGGCGGCCGGGCGGCCCGGCGTCATCACGTACTCCAGGAGCGTGTTCATCCCGCTCACCCGCCTGTGCCGGGACAAGTGCCACTACTGCACCTTCGTGACCGTGCCGGGCAAGCTGCGCCGCGCCGGCCACGGGATGTTCATGTCGCCGGACGAGGTCCTGGACGTCGCCCGCAAGGGCGCGGCGATGGGCTGCAAGGAGGCGCTGATCACCCTCGGCGACAAGCCGGAGGACCGCTGGCCGGAGGCCCGCGAGTGGCTGGACGCGCACGGCTACGACGACACCATCGCCTACGTGCGGGCGATCTCGATCCGCATCCTCGAGGAGACGGGCCTCCTGCCCCACCTCAACCCCGGGGTGCTGAGCTGGACGGACTTCCAGCGGCTCAAGCCGGTCGCCCCCTCGATGGGGATGATGCTGGAGACGACGGCGACCCGGCTGTGGTCCGAGCCCGGCGGCCCCCACCACGGCTCGCCCGACAAGGAACCCGCCGTGCGGCTGCGGGTGCTGGAGGACGCGGGCCGGTCCTCGGTGCCGTTCACCAGCGGGATCCTGATCGGCATCGGCGAGACCTACGAGGAGCGGGCGGAGTCGCTGTTCGCGCTGCGGAAGGTGGCGCGGGCGTACCACTCGGTGCAGGAACTGATCATCCAGAACTTCCGCGCCAAGCCGGACACGGCGATGCGCGGCATGCCGGACGCCGAACTGGACGAGCTGGTCGCCGCGGTGGCGGTGGCGCGGGTGGTGATGGGCCCCTCCGCCTGCCTCCAGGCGCCGCCGAACCTGGTGGACGCCGAGTACGAGCGGCTGATCCGGGCCGGCATCGACGACTGGGGCGGCGTCTCGCCCCTCACCATCGACCACGTCAACCCGGAGCGGCCCTGGCCGCAGATCGACGAGCTGGCCGAGCGGTCCGCCGCGGCCGGGTTCGCCCTGCGTGAGCGTCTGTGCGTGTACCCGGAGTTCGTGCGGCGCGGCGAGCCCTGGCTGGACCCGCGGGTGCTGCCGCACGTGCGGGCGCTGGCCGACCCGGAGACCGGGCTCGCGGTGCCGGACGCGGTGGTCGAGGGGCGGCCCTGGCAGGAGCCGGACGAGGCGTTCACGCCGTCCGGCCGCACCGACCTGCACCGCACCATCGACTCCGAGGGCCGCACCGCCGACCGGCGGGACGACTTCGACGAGGTGTACGGCGACTGGGAGTCGCTGCGCGAGGCCGCCGCGCCGGGCATGGTGCCGGAGCGGATCGACGGCGACGTGCGGGCCGCGCTGCGGACGGCCGCGGACGACCCCACGCGACTGACCGACGAGGAGGCGCTCACCCTCTTCCACGCGGACGGTCCGGCGCTGGACGCGCTGTGCCGGATCGCCGACGACGTGCGGAGGTCGGCCGTCGGGGACGACGTCACCTACATCGTCACGCGGAACATCAACTTCACCAACGTCTGCTACACCGGCTGCCGTTTCTGCGCGTTCGCGCAGCGCCGCACCGACGCGGACGCGTACACGCTGTCGCTGGAGCAGGTCGCCGACCGGGCGCAGCAGGCGTGGGACGTCGGCGCGGTCGAGGTGTGCATGCAGGGCGGCATCCACCCGGACCTGCCGGGCACCGCCTACTTCGACATCGCGCGGGCGGTGAAGGAGCGGGTGCCGGGGATGCACGTGCACGCCTTCTCGCCGATGGAGGTCGTCAACGGCGCGACCCGCACCGGGATGTCGATCCGGGAGTGGCTGACCGCCGCCAAGGAGGCGGGCCTGGACACCATCCCCGGCACGGCGGCCGAGATCCTCGACGACGAGGTGCGGTGGGTGCTGACCAAGGGCAAGCTGCCCACCGCGACCTGGGTCGAGGTGGTCACCACCGCGCACGAGCTGGGCATCCGCTCCTCGTCCACGATGATGTACGGCCACGTCGACCAGCCGCGGCACTGGCTGGGCCACCTGCGGACGCTGGCCGGCATCCAGCGGCGCACCGGCGGGTTCACCGAGTTCGTGACGCTGCCGTTCGTCCACACCAACGCGCCGGTGTACCTCGCGGGCATCGCGCGGCCCGGGCCGACCGTGCGGGACAACCGGGCGGTCACGGCGATGGCGCGGCTGCTGCTGCACCCGTACATCCCGAACATCCAGACCAGCTGGGTGAAGCTCGGCACGGAGGGCGCCGCCGAGATGCTGCGGTCGGGCGCCAACGACCTGGGCGGCACGCTGATGGAGGAGACCATCTCCCGCATGGCGGGCTCCTCCTACGGCTCGTACCGGTCGGTCGCGGACCTGGTGAAGATCGCCGACGCGGCGGGCCGGCCCGCGCGGCCGCGCACGACGCTGTACGGGGAGGTGCCCGAGGAGCGGCAGCGGGCGGCCGCGGCCTCGGACGGGCACCTGCCGGAGCTGCTGCCGGTCCTCGACCGGTAGCTTCCGCGAAGGCTCGGGGGGACGGGGCCCTGGCCGGGGGCCGGGCGGGTCACCGTAGGATGATCCGACTCTGTTCCCGCCCGGCCCCCCTGGGCCCGTTGCTGAGGAGATGCGTGCACGTGGCTGCTCGAGGGCTTCCCACCTGGGCCTGGGTGACCGGACTGACCAGCGCGGCGATCGTGGTGGTCATCGGGCTGGCCGTCCAGGCCGGCACCGGGACGAAGCCCGCCGCCCTGGACGACCGCCCGGCGGCCTCCTCGTCCGAGGCGCCGCGGCCGCGGAAGTCGCTGACGCCGGGCGACGAGGGCGACGGCGGCGCGGCCGCGGCGGTGCCGGCGAACTCCGGCACGGGGCGGCGGCTCGTGTACTCCCTCAAGGCCGACCGGGTGTGGCTGGTCGACGCCGGGGACAAGGCGCTGCGGAGCTTCACGGTGTGGCCGGGGACGCTGGACCCGAAGCCGGGTGAGTACGCGGCCGGTACGCGGACGGCGGCGACGACGGGGTCGGACGGGGTGCCGATCGAGCACGTCGTGTACTTCGCGTTCTCCGAAGGGGTGAACTTCGCGTTCTCCCACGCGGAGGACGGGGCGTCTCCCGCGCCCGCGGAGGGGAAGCGGACGGCCGGGGTCCGGCTGCCGGTCGACACCGGCAAGGCCCTCTGGGACTTCGCCACCACCGGCACCCCCGTCATCGTCACCCCCTGACCCCCGCCCCCCCACGGGGGCACCGGTCCCACCCCCTGTGGGCCATCGTGCCGCTGGGCGCGGTCGGCTCGGGCGTGGTGGTGCGAACCGCTCGCCGCGGAGGGCCGGGGCCCTGCGCCCGCCCTCCCCCGAGCTCTCGGCTTCGCTCGAGCAGGGGGGACCCCCATCGCCCCCTGGGCGGCCCGGCCGCCCGCAGGGGGGTCGGCAGGGCGACGCGCCCGCGGGGGAAGCGGCGGGGTCGGCCGCGCTGAGGGCGGCGGGACGCCGGGGGTCAGGTGGGGCGGGAGGTGCCGGTGCCCTTTTCGGCGTCGAGGGCGTAGACGCAGCGGTCCTTGCTGCACGCGTACACGACCCCCGACCGCACCACCGGCGACCCGGTGATCTCCCCGCCCGTCGCCAGCTTCCACCGCAGCCGCCCGTCGTCCGCCTTGAGCGTGTACAGCAGGTGGTCGGTGGACCCGAAGTGGATCCGCCCCTCCGCGACGACGGGCGCGCCCACGATGTCGCCGCCCGCCTGGAACCGCCACTTCGGCGTGCCCGTGACCGCGTCCAGCGTGTACAGCCCCTTGCCGCTGGCGACGTGGACGTGCCCCGCTGCGACCAGCACCGGCTCGACGGAGGAGCGCGCCTCCGTGGCGATCCGCCACCGGTCCCGCCCGTCCGCCGCGTCCAGCGCGTAGACCGTGCCGAGGTAGTCGGCGAGGTACACGCCGCCGCCCGTGACCGCCGCGCCCGGCACGAAGGCCGGCGGGCCGAGGAACACCGCGGGCGCCTCGAAGTGCCAGTGCACGTGGCCGTTGGACACGTTGATCGCCAGCACCCGCGTGCCCGCGGACACGTACACGCACCCGTCGGAGGCGGGCCGCAGCCGCACCGGCACGCCGCCGCAGGACGCCGCGTCGCCGACGGGGTACGACCACCGCTCCTCGCCGGTGCGCACGTCCAAGGCCCGCAGCCGGGCGTCCTGCCAGACGTACGCGGTGCCGTCGTACAGCGCCGGCCCGGCCTCCGGCGTCTCGAAGTCGGTCTGCGCGCCGGTCAGGTGCCACAGCCGGCGCCCGGTCGCGGCGTCCCAGGCCTGCACGCCTCCGCCGCGCGTCCCGGTGAGGACGTGGCCGCGGTCGGCCTGGAGCGAGTACACCCAGGCGTCGGCGGACAGCCGCCACAGGTCGGAGCCGTCGCGGGCGTCCAGGGCGAACAGGGTGGGGCCGTCGGAGGCGTGGATCCGCCCGTCGGCGACCTTCATCGACCAGGCCACGTCACGGGTCTTGAAGCGGCGCCGGCCGGTCTGCACGTCCAGCGCGTGCACCTCGAAGGAGGTGACGTACACCAGGTCGTCGGCGACCTCGGGGGTGCCCCAGACGTCGTTGGACATCCGGAAGCGCCACGGCCGCCAGCCGCCCCGCCCGTCCGGCTGGTCCTCCGTCCGCGCCGCACCGGCCTGCCCGGGCTGCTGCGCGGGCACCGGCGCCGCGCCCTGCTGGGGCCGTGCCCAGGAGGCCGCCAGCCCCGCCTCCGCCAGCGGCGGCCGGGTGGCGACCGCGGCGCGCACCTCGGCGACCCGCGGGCCGGGCCCGATCGGCACCCGGGCGCCCGGCAGCAGCACCGGCCCGCGGTCGGGGGATCCGCTGGGCAGCGAGGGGTGCGGGACGGGGCCGCCGTGCCCGGCGCCCGGGCCGTGCGGCGGCACCGGCGGGAGCGGCGGCGGGTCGTGCGGCGGGCGCGGCGGCACCACGCCGGGACCGGGCGCCGGGCCGGGGCGCGGGCCCGGACCGGGGCCGTGCGGGGGCGCGGTCACCGTGGTGGTGCGCCCGCCGTTGCGGCGCTGCTCGATGAGGTGGACGGCCCGCTCCGGCAGCCACGCCGAGGCGGTGCCGCTGTCGTCGGAGCCGGCCCCGAACAGGTGCGGGGCGAGCTGCGCCTGGAGGTCGGCCGGGGTGGGCCGGGCCGGGGCCTCCATCTTCATGCAGGCGTCGATCAGCGGCCGCAGCTCGTCGGGCAGGCCCTCGAGGTCCGGCTCCTCGCGCAGCAGCATGAACACCGTCTCCACCGGGTTGGCGCCGTGGAACGGCGGGTGCCCGGTGGCGGCGAAGACCAGGGTGGAGCCCAGCGAGAAGACGTCGCTGGCGCCGGTGACGCTGCGGGAGTCCTTGGCCTGCTCGGGCGACATGTAGGCGGGCGTGCCGACGGCGACGTTGGTCATGGTCAGGCGGGTGGAGGAGACGCCGGAGGCGATGCCGAAGTCGATGACCCGCGGGCCGTCCTCCACCACCAGGACGTTGGACGGCTTGAGGTCGCGGTGCACCAGGCCCGCGCCGTGGATGGACTGCAGCGCCTCGGCGACGCCCGCGGCCAGCCAGCGGACCGCCTGCACGGGCAGCGGGCCGCACTCGTTCACTATCTCCTCGAGAGACGGCGCCGGCACGTAGGCGGTGGCGAGCCAGGGCACGGCGGCGCGCGGGTCGGCGTCGACCACCGCGGCCGTGTAGAAGCCGGAGACGGCGCGGGCCGCCTCCACCTCGCGCGTGAAGCGGACGCGGAACAGCTGGTCCTCGGCGAGCTCCGTCCGCACGGTCTTGATCGCCACCCGCCGCCCGGACGCCGAGCGCGCGAGATAGACCAGGCCCATGCCTCCGGCGCCCAGCCGTCCGAGAACCTCGAACGGACCGATCCGACGCGGATCGGTCTGTGTCAGCTGATCCACCACTTGCCTGCCACCTCCCCGTGAGAGCCGCGTCGCCTTCGTGTTGTACGCGACCCCGTGCAGCGTCTCACCACCGCACCGCCGCGGCGGCACGCACCCCGATTCTTCCTTGCCCGAGCGGCGCCGCGCGAACCCGGGGACGGATTTCGATCGCCGGGTGCGCCCGTCACAGGCCCGGGAGACGGTGCCGGGGCGCCGGCACACCGTCCCGGCCCGCCCGCCACCGGCCCGAGGGGCCCGCGGCGGGCGGTGCGGCCCTCGCCGTCAGCCCTCCAGCAGGGCGAACGACGCGTTCTGGTTGTCCGTCACCACGGCGACCCTGCCGCGGTCGGTGGTGAACGGCTGCGCCTGCACCCGGCCGCCGAGGCGGTAGACCGCCCCCAGGGCGGCCTCCAGATCCCCCACCGAGAAATGCACCAGAAAGTGCGACGGCATGACTTCCGGAAAAACGCCCGCCAGGGGGGCGATGCCGTCCCGCAGCCCGCCGAACACCCGCTGCCAGAACGGCCGGGCCTCCTCCGGGGCGCGGGTGTGGAGCACCGCCCGGGCGAAACCGCCGCCGGCCGGCCGCCGCCGGCCGAAGCCGTCGTGGGCGGCCGGCTCCCACAGGCCGAAGACCGCGCCCTCCGGTCCCACCGCCAGTGCCTGCCGCCCCAGCCGGCCCATCGGCACGGGAGCGGCGATCAGCTGCCCGCCCTCCTCGGTGATCCGCCGGGACAGCGCCGTCGCGTCCCGGGTGCACAGGTACACCGTCCACACCGTCGGCATCCGCCCGTCCCGCTTGGGCAGCAGGGCGGCCACCGGCTCGCCCTCCCGGTGCGCCCAGGCGGCACCGAGCGGGCCGCCCTCCATCCCGCGCGGTCCCACCGGGTCGAAACTCCACCCGAAGAGTTCCCCGTAGAAACGCTTGCCCGCCTCGACGTCGGGAAGCGAGGCGTCCACCCAGCAGGGAACGCCCATGGCGGCATCGCCGCCCTCCGTATTCACGGATGCCCCATTTTCGGCCATAGCGCCAAGTTAGCGGCCCCGGAACGGTCACGCAGAGCACCCGCACCCCATTTGCAGTCTGCCGAATAGCGCGGGAATCGGCCGTCGATAAGCTGACGACATGACAGGACACGTACGCACGGTCGACGGCCGCGTGGCTGGTCGGCGAGGGCAGGCGACACGGCAGAAGCTGCTGGACTGCCTCGGAGAAATGCTCGGTTCGGCCCCTTACCGCGACGTCAAGGTCATCGACGTGGCGCGCAAGGCAGGCACTTCCCCGGCGACCTTCTACCAGTACTTCCCGGACGTCGAGAGCGCCGTCCTGGAGATCGCCGAGGACCTGGCGGCCGGCGGCGCCGGCCTGGGCGGCCTACTGGAGGGCCGGTCCTGGACGGGCCGGGCGGGATGGCAGACGGCCCAGGAACTCGTGGACGGGTTCATGGACTTCTGGCGGGCCAACGACGCGATCCTGCGGGTCGTCGACCTGGCCGCGGCCGAAGGGGACAAACGGTTCTCCAAGCTCCGCCTGCGCATCCTGGGCACCCTCCACAAGGGCCTGACGGAGGCGATCGAGGGCCTGCGCTCCAAGGGCAAGGTCGATCAGGACGTGAGCCCGGCCGCGACCGCCGCCTCGCTGATCGCCATGCTCTCCGCTGCGGCCTCGCACCAGAAGGGCGGCCACACGGGCTGGGGTTACAAGGCCGCCGAACTGCGTCCCAGCCTGGCGCAGCTGGTGCACCTGGGCGTCACCGGGAAGAAGCCGACCAGGTAACTCCGCGGCGGCCTCTCCCGTGGTGCCCGCGCCTTCTCCCGTCCTGTCATCCGGACCGCCGCGCGGGCCTTCCGCGACGCGGTGATCGATATCGGCCGGCGGCCCCGTCACCGCTCTTCCCGTCATCCACAATTCACTCCTGAGCGTGACCGATTCGGAATCAATTCCGATCTTGACCGAGACCAATCAAGTGCTCATCCGAATAAAATCTCGGCATCATGCTCGAAAAGCCCGTCCCCCAGGACTCCCGGCCCCCTGCCCGGCATCCCGTCTACGTCATCGGCGGCGGCCCGGGAGGTCTTGCGGCCGCACAGGCGCTGCGGGCCCGCGGCATCCGCGCCGTGGTGCTGGAGAAGGCGAACCGGGTGGGTGACTCCTGGCGCCGCCACTACGACCGGCTGCGCCTGCACACCACCCGGAAGCGGTCCTCGCTCCCCGGGCTGGCGATGCCGCGGTCCTTCGGCCGGTGGCCGGCCCGCGACGACATGGTGCGCTACCTGGAGACGTACGCCGAGCACCACGGTCTGGAGGTCGTCACCGGGGTCGAGGTGACCCGCCTGGAGCGGGCCGAGGAGGACTCCGGCGGTACGTGGGTGCTGCACGCCACCGGCGGGCGGAAGCTGACCGGCAGCGCGGTGGTGGTGGCCACCGGCTACAACCACACCCCGCGCACGCCCGACTGGCCCGGGCGGGACGGCTTCACCGGCGAACTCCTGCACGCCGGCGCCTACCGTTCCGGCACCGCCTTCGCCGGGCGGGACGTGCTGGTGGTGGGCGTCGGCAACACCGGCGCGGAACTCGCCGTCGACCTGGTGGAGGGCGGCGCGGCCCGGGTCCGCCTGGCGGTGCGGACGGCGCCGCACATCGTGCGCCGCTCCACCGCGGGCTGGCCCGCGCAGAACACCGCCATCCTGGTGCGGCGGCTGCCGGTGCCCGTGGTGGACCGACTGGCCCGCGCGATGGCGAGGATCAGCGTCCCGGACCTGTCCGCGCACGGCCTGCCGCGGCCGGACACCGGGCTGTACTCCCGGGTGCGCCAGGGGGCGATCCCGGTACAGGACGTCGGCCTGATCGACGCGGTCCGCAAGGGGAAGGTCGAGGTCGTCGCCGCGGTGGACGGCTTCGACGGGGCGGAGGTCCTGCTGGCCGACGGCTCCCGGATCACCCCGGAGGCCGTCGTCGCCGCCACCGGCTACGTCCGCGGCCTGGAGGACCTGGTGGGCCACCTGGGCGTCCTCGACGCCCGCGGGCTTCCCACCGCGCACGGCCCCCGCGCCCCCAAGAACGCGCCCGGCCTGTTCTTCACCGGGTTCACCACTCCCATCAGCGGCACGCTGCGCGAACTCTCCCGCGACGCCGAACGGGTGGCCAGGGCCATCGCCCGCGCGGCGCGCTGAGCCCCCGTCACCGGACGCGCTCCCGGCGATCCCGCCGGGGAACGTCCCGCCTACAAGGCAGGCGGCGCGGTGCGGCGGCGGACGACCAGGACCATCAGCGCGGCCGCCGCGCACAGGGCGCCGGAGGCGTACCAGACGACGTCGTAGCTGCCGAAGACGTCGCGGGCCGCGCCGCCCAGGAAGGCGACGGTCGCCGCGCCGGCCTGGTGGGAGGCGAGGACCCAGCCGAAGACGATCGGCCCGTCCTCGCCGAAGTGCTCACGGCACAGCGCGATGGTGGGCGGCACGGTCGCCACCCAGTCCAGGCCGTAGAAGACGATGAAGAAGATCATCGGCGGGTGCACGGCCGGCGCCAGCAGCATCGGCAGGAAGAGCAGCGACAGGCCGCGCAGCGCGTAGTACACGGCGAGCAGCCGCCGGGAGTCGAACCGGTCGGTGAGCCCAGCCGGAGGCGACGGTGCCGATCACGTCGAAGACGCCGATGACGGCGAGCAGCGAGGCCGCCGCGGTGACCGGCATCCCGTGGTCGTGGGCGGCGGGCACGAAGTGGGTCTGCACCAGGCCGTTGGTGGAGGCCCCGCAGATGGCGAAGGACCCGGCCAGCAGCCAGAACGGTCCGGTGCGCACGGCCCGGCCCAGCACCCGCAGCGCCCGCCGGGCCACCCCGGGGACCGGGGCGGGCGGCGGCGTCACCTCGCGGGCGCCGTAGAGCGGAAGGCCCACGTCGGACGGATGGTCGCGCATCAGGAGCCAGGCGAACGGCACCACCGCGAGCGCGGCCAGCGCCACCGTGACGGCGGCGGGCCGCCAGCCGTGGGAGACGACCAGCCAGGACAGGAACGGCAGGAACACCAGTTGTCCCGAGGCGCCCGCGGCGGTCAGGACGCCGGAGACCAGGCCGCGGCGCTCGGCGAACCACCGGTTGGTGACGGTGGCCGCGAAACCGGTGGCCAGCGCGCCGGTGCCGAGCCCGACGAACACGCCCCAGAGCAGCAGGAGTTGCCAGGCCTCGCGCATCACCACGGCGGTGCCCACGCCGACGGCGATCAGGGTGAGCGCGCCGGTCACCACCCGGCGGATGCCGAACCGGTCCATCAGCGCGGCGGAGAACGGCGCGATGAGGCCGTTGAGCACCAGGTTGACGGAGACCGCCGCGCCGATGGTGCCGCGCGACCAGCCGAAGTCCCGCTCCAGCGGCCCGGTCACCAGTCCGGGCAGGGTGCGGAAGGCGGCGGCGCCGATGATGGTCACGAAGGCGACGGCCACCACCAGCCAGGCGCGGTGGGGAACGCGCGGCCGGCGGCGGGGCGGGGGGCCGGGCGCGGTCGCGGGCTCGGGCACGGTCGCGGGCTTGGGCACGGTCGCGGGCGCGGGACCGGCGGCCGGGGCGAGGGCGGGTGAGGCGGGGTCCGTCTGGGTCACCGCACCAGCATCGGCGTCCGGCCGCGGCCGGACGAGTGGCCCGGGGGACACTGTTCGACAGGATCGGGCCAGGGCTACGATCCGGGCATGACGGCGGACGAGGCGCACCCGGGGCGGGTCCCGGACCGGCACCGGGTGGCGGTGCTGGTGATGGACGGGCTGATCCCCTTCGAACTGGGCATACCGCACCGCATCTTCGGCCGTGCGAGGTCCGCGGACGGGCGCCGCCTGTACGAGGTGACGACCTGCGCGGCGGGCGCGCCGGGCGAGGTGCGGACCGACGCGGACTTCGCGGTCCGGGTGGACCACGGCCCCGAGGCGCTGGCCACCGCGGACACGGTGGTGGTGCCGGCGGCGCACGAGCGGAGCGCGGTGCACGAGGGCGTGCTCACCGACGAGCTCGCGGCCGCGTTCGCGGCGGTCCGGCCCGGCACGCGGCTGGTGTCCATCTGCACCGGCAGCTACGTGCTGGGCGCGGCGGGGTTGCTCGACGGCCGTCCGGCCACCACCCACTGGGCGCACGCCGAGCACTTCCAGCGGCTCTTCCCCCGGGTGCGGGTGGACCCCGACGTCCTCTTCGTCGACGACGGTGACGTGCTGACCTCGGCCGGGGTGGCGGCGGGGATCGACCTCTGCCTGCACCTGGTGCGGCGCGACCACGGCGCGGCGGTGGCCGCGGAGGTGGCGCGGGTCACGGTGGTCCCGCCCCACCGGGACGGCGGTCAGGCCCAGTACGTGCGGCGGCCGGTGCCGGAGGCGCGGGCGTCGGGGACGGCCCGGGCGCGGGCCTGGGCGCTGGAGCGGCTGCACGAGCCGGTACGGCTGCGGGACCTCGCGGAGCGGGAGTCGCTGTCGGTGCGGACCTTCACGCGGCGCTTCCGCGAGGAGACCGGGGTGAGCCCCGGGGAGTGGCTGACCCGCCAGCGGGTCGAGCGGGCGCGTCACCTGCTGGAGACCACGGACCTGTCCGTGGAGCGCATCGCCCGCGACGCGGGCTTCGGCAGCGTGCAGTCACTGCGCCAGCACGTCCGCGCGGTCCTCGGCGTCACCCCGACCACCTACCGCCGCACCTTCCGCACCACCCGCTGAACCTTGTCCACACCCTGTGGACAACTTCCCGACCCGGACGGACCGCCCCTGCGCGGGGCCCGGACGCCCGGCACGGGCTCACGGCGCCGGCACGCGCCGCACGGACGGGCGGCGGCAGGGAGAGCGGCAGCGGGTACGCGCCGCACGGGGACCGGCGGAGACGAACAGCGCGGTGACGCGGCGCGCGCTTCGCACGGAGGCGCACGGTCGGGTGCGGTCGCCGGCGGCTGGGACGGTGGGCCCACAGATGCTCGCCGCCGGATGCACGCGGCCCATGTACGCGCCGCCCGGACGCACGCGGCGCGGAGACGCTGCCCACGGATCGCGCGGGACAGACACGTCCGGCACTCATACGCCCCCGGATACGCGGCCCACGTACGCGCCGCACGGATACGCGCCGCACGGATACATGACCCCACGAGAACGCGGCGCTCAGATACGCGGCACCCGGATGCGCGGCCCGCACAAGTGCCGCACGGACACGCGGCCCCACGAGAACGCGGCGCTCGCTTACGCGCCACCCGGATACGCGCCGCACGGACACGCGGCCCCACGAAAACGCGGCGCTCGCTTACGCGCCACCCGGATACGCGGCCCACGTACGCGCCGCACGGACACGCGGCGACGGACACGCGGCGCACGCACGCGCCGCTCGGAGCCGCGCGCGGTCGGCGGTGGGCGTACCGGCGGCCGGGGAGGCGGGGTCGTCAGACCGCCTCGTACGCGAGCCCCCCGCACGCGGCGACACCCGTGCCGTATCCGACGGCCGCCGCCTTCCCGGGGGTCGCGGCGACCTGCGCCCCGCGGTCCAGTTCGCACCAGATCCGCTTGCCCGCGCCCTCCCGGATCCAGCCCCAGCGGTCCGCGAGGCCGTCCACCAGGGCGAGCCCGCGGCCGCCCGTCTCGTCCTCGTCGCTACATCGGGGCACCGGCGCCCGGCAGTCCGCGTCGGCGACCTCGAGGCGCACCGGCGGCATCACGCCGACGGGGGCCTCGTCGGTGCCCTCGGCCGGCAGCACCAGCCGCAGCACCGCGGGGCACCCCGTGTGCACCACCGCGTTGGTCACCAGCTCGGACACGAGCAGGATCACCGTCTCGGCCAGCGACTCGTCCGCGTCCATGCCGGACCCCACGAGCCGCGACCGGGCCCATCTCCGGGCCCTCCCCACTTCCGCGGGGTCGGGCCGGATCTCCAACTGCACTTGAAGCACCTGCACCGCTCACACCATCCGAACCGGCGGACACGACACGGAGTCACGGTCCGTGACTCCCTTGACGCACAGCATGGTTGACACTGAGTCACCCCAACAAGCGCTTCGGGCATATTCCAGCGCGAAGGAGTACCCGTGCGGCATACTGTGCGACGACTCCCGCCGTGCGAGGCGTCCTCGCGCTAGGGCCGTTGGGCCCTGGCATCTCTCGCATTTCACCCAAGGTACCCGAGCGGCCCGCCCTTCCGGGCGGCAGCCGGCCCCGGCCCTCCCGCGCGACGCGTCAACTCTCCGTGACCGCGCGGCGACAACGCTGCGTGACGTGCGCTTCGTGACCACGCAAGGGTGAGAGCGGCGCGGAACCCCGCCGTCAACTGCTGCGCCTCTCCGGCGTGTTGCGGGGGCCGCCATCCCGACCGGGCCCCGGCTCACGCCGACATGGGGCGCACGTCGTCGTCCAGGGCGGCCTCGGCGTCCGGGAAGACCTCGAACAGCCGCCGTACACCGAGCGCGCCCAGCACCCGGTTGACGTGCGAGCCGTCCTCCGCGCCCGCGGCGGGGAGCACCAGCCGCAGCCGGCCGCCGCAGGACCGCAGCAGCCGCCGGGTCGCGATGAGCACGCCGACGCCGCTGGAGTCGCAGAAGAACACGCCGGAGAGGTCGACGACCACGCTGCGGTGCCCCGCGGCCACCGCGTCGTGCACCCGCCGGCGCAGTTCCGGCGAGGTCATCAGGTCCATCTCGCCGCACACCCGGAGCACCACCCACTCGCCGTGCTCGGTGCCGGTCACCGTGAACGCCACTTCATGCCCCTAACTCGCCGGAGGCGGACTCGTGGCAGCGCCCCTGCCCCACGACACCTCCATGAAACACAGGGTCCGACCGGGAGAACCAGGCATCGACCGGCCACTTCCGGCCTTATTCGATCGAAAATCCTCACACACAGCCCACTTGTGGTCGTTGTCGGGGGACAAGGCGCACACCTGCTGCCGCCCGGCCCGCAACGCGCGACCCTTACCACGTGGGCACGCTCCCAGGAGGCGGGTTTACCGCGAAGAGCCCTGCGCGGCACCGGGTGCCGACTACATTCGTCGGAGGAGACTCCCGCCGACGCGGGGGCGCGGTGGAACGGGGCACGGGGGACGACGAAGGGAGGGGACTGTGGCGAACGCCACGGACGGACCGGTCCGCGCGGACCGGAAGCTGCGGCAGCGGCTGGAGCGCGGCGAGGCCGCGGCCCTCGGCGAGCTGTACGACCGGTACGCCTCGCTGGTCCACGGGCTGGCCAACCGCGTCCTGGACGACGAGCGGGCGGCCGACGCGGTCACCCGCGAGGTCTTCACCCACGTCTGGGAGAACCCCTCCGCCTACGACCCACGGCAGGGCCCGATGCGCAGCTGGCTCTCCGAGCTGACCCGCACCCTCGCGGTCCGGCGGCTGCACGCGGCCGGCGCGGCGGCGCTGCTCCGCGAGGGCGCCGACCCGGAGGACCCCGCGGCCCGCGAGGAGCTGGAGACCAAGGTCCGCGAGGCGGCCGTCGCGGCCCGCGCCGACTACATCGTGACCTCCATGCCCACCCCGCTGCGGGACGCGCTGCACCTCGCCTACCACCACCGCCGGGACTACCGCGGGGCCGCCGCCGACCTCGGCGTCACCGAGGAGGAGTCCCGCCGCCGGATGCGCCTGGGCCTCCAGCTGCTGTCCACGGCCCGCACGGTGGCCCCGCCGCGGCCGGGAGGCACCGGATGAACGGCGACCCGGGCGCGCGCCACGAGGACCCCCGGGACGACGGCCCGGCGGCGCGGGACCGCGTGCCCGGACGCCGCCCCGCCACGGACGCCCACGCCAACCGGCCCCACGCCGGTCACCGGTCGGGAACCACCGCCCCGGGCACCGCCCGGGCCGGGACGGCGGGCGACGGCCGGGCCGCCGCGGCCCCCGCCACGCACGCCGAGCTGAAGTCCCTGCTGGGCGCGTGGGCGCTCTCCGTCTGCAGCCCCGCCGAGACGGCCGCCGTCGACGCGCACCTGTCCGGCTGCCACCGCTGCGCCGAGGAGGCACGCGCGCTGCGTGACGCGGTCCCGCTCCTCCAGCGGCCGGAGAGCCTGGACCTCGACCCGCTGCTGCGCACCCGGGTGCTGGACGGCTGCCTCGACCGCCGCCCGCCGCGCATCCCGGTCCCCGACTGGGCCGCGCCCTACGACGCGGAGACCGCGCGCCTCGACGCGCTGCTGCAGGACATCGACGAGGCGGAGTGGCACGCCCCGGTCCGGCTGCGCTGGATCGAGGAGGACGAGGAGCGCCAGCACCGAGCCACCGTGGCCAAGGTGATCGCCCACCTGATGGCCGTGGACGGCCTGGTCGCCCTCGCCCTGGGCCTCGCCGACCCGCTGTCCGCGCTGCCCGGGGTCGCCCTCACCGCGGGCTCCGGCACCCCGACCTCCCGCACCCGGGCCTACTGGGCCGCGCTCAACCGCCCGCCCACCCTTGAGGTGCGCGACCCGTGGCGGAGCCAGAGCCACGAACTGGTGCGGACCGCCTCGTACACCGGCGGCACGTCCGGCGGCCTGCCCGTCGCCTACGGGCCGTGCGAGATCCCGCTGCGGGACGCCCTGCTGGAGCGGTCCTTCGCCTGCTGGGTGCACGGCGGCGACATCGCGGACGCGGTGAACTACCCGTACCGGCCGCCGGCCCCGCGCCACCTGCACGCCATGATCGACCTGGCGGCCCGACGGCTCCCGGAGGCTCTCGCCGCCCGGCGCAGGGCCGGCCGTGCCGCGCAGCCCGCCCCGGGCGCCCGCCACCTGGTCTCCGCGGGCCGTCCCGGCCGCAGCCTGTGCCTGGAGATCGAGGGCCGCGGCGGCGGCGAGTGGCTGATCCCGCTCGACTCCCCCGCCGCGCTCCCATCGGAGAACCACGTGGTGGCGCAGGTGGTGCTGGACGACGAGGAGTTCGCGCAGCTCGTGGCCGGCCACATCCGCCCCAGGGACGCGGCGGCCGGTCAGACCGGCGACAAGTCCGCCGTCAGCGACGTCCTCCACGCGGCGGCGTCCCTGAGCCGCCTGTAGACCGGGCCGCGGGACGGAGCGGGTCTCAGGAGAAGATCACCGTGCGGTGGCCGTTGAGCAGCACCCGCCGCTCCGCGTGCCACTTCACCGCGCGGGCCAGCGCCTGGCACTCCACGTCCCGTCCGACCGCGACCAGCTGCTCGGGCGTCAGCTCGTGACCGACGCGCTCGACCTCCTGCTCGATGATCGGCCCCTCGTCGAGGTCCGCGGTGACGTAGTGCGCCGTCGCCCCGATCAGCTTCACACCCCGCGCGTGCGCCTGGTGGTACGGCTTCGCGCCCTTGAAGCTCGGCAGGAACGAGTGGTGGATGTTGATGATCCGCCCGCTGAGCTGCTTGCACAGGTCGTCCGAGAGCACCTGCATGTACCGCGCGAGGACGACCAGCTCCACGTCCTCCTCGCGCACGATCTCCAGCAGCCGCGCCTCCGCGTCCTGCTTGGTGTCGCGCGTCACCGGCACGTGGTGGAACGGGATGTTGTACGAGCCCACCAGCTCGGCGAAGTCGGTGTGGTTGGAGACCACGGCCGCGATGTCGACCGGCAGGGCGCCCGTGCGCGCCCGGAAGAGCAGGTCGTTGAGGCAGTGCCCGAAGCGGCTGACCATCAGCACGACGCGCATCCGCTCGCCGGCCCGGTGGATCTGCCAGTCCATGTGGAACGAGTCGCCGATCGCCGCGAAGCTGGCCCGCAGCTTCTCCACGCTGACCGGGGCGGGGGCCGAGAAGTGCACCCGCATGAAGAACAGTCCCGTGTCGTGGTCGCCGAACTGCTGGCTGTCCTCGATGTTGCAGCCGGTCATGAAGAGGTAGCTCGACACGGCGTGGACGATGCCCTGCTTGTCCGGGCAGGCCAGGGTGAGGACGTACTGCTCGACAGGTGCGGTGGCGGACGTGGACTGTTCACTCATGCCCGCCAGGGTCCCACATCGGTCCCGGCCGACGCGTGCGTGTCCGGATGCGGGACGTCCCCCCAGGTCCCGCGGGGCACGCCCGGAGGTCCCGCGGGGCGTCCCCGGGAGGTGCCGCGGGACCGCCCCCGCCCGGTCTCAGGCCACGCGCGTGAGGATGCGCAGGACCTCGAGGGACTGCGGGGGCGCGTCGGGGTCGTCCCCGTCGCCCACGGCCATCCGCACGTGCGCGTCCCGTGCGGCGCGCACCGCCTCCGGCCAGCCGGGGTGCGCCATGTACGCCGACACCGGCGCGTCCGGCCCGACCTGGTGCATGATCCGCAGCACCCGCAGCACCGCGGTGTCGACCAGCGCGGCCTCCTGCGAGTCCCGGAAGATCGTCCCGACGTACTTCTCGGCCGACCAGTTGTCCAGCCAGGTGTCCTCGACCAGGCGGTACACGGCGTCCGTGACGTCGCCGTACCCGTCCACCCCGGCCAGCCAGACGTTCTGCTGGAAGTTCGGGTCGGAGAGCATGTGCAGCGCCGACCGGACGTTCCCGCGCCAGCGCCACCACGGCATGTCGTTGAGGGGCATGACGCCCATGGTGGAGGAGCGACGCCCAGGACGGGAAGAGTTCACCGAAGTTTGCACGAGTCCCGATCGTACGTTCCGTCACCGTCGGAGGGGCCCGCGGGCACCGGCGGCCGCCCGTGCCCGAGGTCGCCGCGCGCGCCGGATCCGCAGGTCACAGCTGCAGCGGGGGCCGCTCGGTGAGCTTCCACTCCTTGGCGATGGGGTTCCAGAGGCTCGACGCCTTCTGCTTCTCCGTGGTGGCGACCCCGCTCTGCTGGGCGGCGGCGCGGGTCTCCGGGGTGCTGCGGGCCTGGCCGCGCTTGCAGAGCTTGCCGCGCTCACGGGCCACCTGGTCGGCCCAGTTCGCGTAGTGCTCGTCGGCGGACTTCGACGCCTGCCACGCCTTGGTGAGCGCGGAGGTGAGGGCGGCGTGGTTCGGGAGCCGGTCGACCTCGATCTCGCCGAGGCGGGTCACCAGGTCGGCGCGCTGCTGGGCCGCACCGCGCAGCGCCTGGGCGGCCTCGCCCAGCTTGTGGCACTTCTTGACGTCCTCCACCGCCCCGACCACCGCGGCCCGGCTGTCGCCGCTGTCGGCGAGGAGCTGGTCCAGGGCCTCGGCCTGCGCCTTGACCTGGGCCTTCTCGTCGTCCTCGGCCTTCTCGGGGTCCTCGGCGGGCTTCTCGTCCGAGGCGGGCGCGGCGGCACCGGACTCGGCGGCCACCGGGGTGCCGTCCCCGCCGCCGCCGTCCATCAGGGCGCCGATGCCGATGCCCAGCACCACGATGCCGACGCCGGCCGCGGCGAGCAGCGGGACGCGGCCCCCGCCGCGGCGGCCGGAGGCGGGCCGGTCCTGGCCGCCGGAGACGGCCCGGCCGGGGGCGGGACGCGGGGCGTCGGCGCGGAACAGGTTGTCGAACTCGGCCGGGGTCTGCCGGTTGTCGCCACCGCCGGTGCCGACGGGGCCACCGGGGCCGCCCGGGCCACCGGGAACGGGCGGCAGGTACTGGGTAGCCTCGGCGTCGCCCGCGCCCGCTGCGGGCGACTGCGGCCCGGGGGCGGAGACCCGGCGGAGCATCTGGGTGTCGCGGTCCATGCCCTGCTGCTGCGGCTGCCGGGCCGGCCGGCCGTCGCCGGCGGTCCTCCCCGGGACCGGCGTCAGGTACCGCGTGGCCTGGTCGACGTCGGCGACCGGCGGAAGGTACTGGGTGGCGGCGGCGTCGTCCGCCGCGGGTATCGGCGGTATGTACTGGGTGGCCTGCTCGTCGCCGTACCCGCCCGACGCGGGCGGCATCGGCACGGGGGCCGCCGGGGGCATCGGGGACACCGGGAACGCGCCCGGACCGGAGGGCCGGGACGGGTCCGACGGCCCGGGCGGCACCGGCGGGAGGTACTGCGTGGCCTCTCCCCCGCCGTACCCGGCCGCGCCCGCCGGGCTTTCCGGGGGCAGCGGGCCGGGCCCGGGCGCACCGGTGTAGATCTCGGGTGCGGAGCTCCCCCAGCCGCCGCCGTCCGCGGCGCCGTCCGTGCCGCCGCCGTGCCGGCCCGGATCGGCCTGCGGGTCGCGCGGGTACGGCGTCGGGTCCGGCTGTTCCGGCGTCCACGGACCGCCGTGTCCACTCTGCGTCACCGGGGGCTCCTACAACATGGGGGACTAACGGAATCGTCGACTCACGCTACCCGTTCGTCCTCCGTGCCCTCCACCCAACCTCCCACCGCCCCCTGTGAGCAGGGCAGTTGGGACCCGGTCCCGGTGGGCCCGAGGCGCATCGGCCCGGGCCCTCCCCGGGCGCCTGCCGGGGGCCTCAGGCCGCCGCCAGGCGCTCGGTGAAGGCGCGGACCGGCGCCTCGGCCCGGTACGGGTCCAGACGGTGCCGGAAGTCGTCCAGGTACTCCGCGCCCCGGTTGGAGCGCAGTGATCCCAGCAGGTCCGCGGCGACCAGCGCGGTGGCGCAGGCCTGTTCCAGCTCGCGCCGCTGGAGCTGGGCCGTGGCGAGCAGCACCTGGCCGATGGCCCTTCTGCGGGCCCGGGTCTGCGGGTGGCCGTCGAGGGACTGCCGGGCGTACCGCTCCGCCTGCTCGGCCCGCCCGAGGTCCCGGTGGCAGTGGGCGAGTTCGTCGGCGAGGTAGGCCTCGTCGAAGTGGCCGATCCACACCGGGTCGTCCCCGGCGTCGGTGGCCGCCCCGGCCCCCTCCATGGCGTCCAGCGCCCGCCCGCACGCCGCGTCCGCGGCGGCGGCGTCGCCCAGCACCGCGTGCCCGCGCGCCTCGGCGGCGTGGAACATCGCCTGCGCGCGGGGCGTGACCCGGCCGCGTGCGCCCTCCTGGGCGGCACGGGCGAGCTGGGCGATCTCGCGCGGGTTCCCGAGCTGCGCCGCCAGGTGGCTCATCGAGGCGGCCAGCACGTATCCGCCGTAGCCGCGGTCGCCCGCCGCCTGGGCGAGGCGCAGGGCCTGGATGTAGTAGCGCTGGGCGAGCGCCGGCTGCCCGGTGTCCACCGCCATGTACCCGGCGAGCTCGGTCAGCCGGGCGACCGCCGCGAACAGGTCGCGTCCCACCGCCTCCCGGTAGGACCCCGACAGCAGCCCGGACACCACGCTGTTGAGGTAGTGGACCAGCACCGGGCGCACGTGCCCGCTGCCGAAGCGGTGGTCGAGGTCGACCAGGGCCTGCGTCATCGCCTTCACCGCGGCCACGTCGGAGGGGCCGACCCGGGCGCCCACCGAGCGGGCGACCTGCGGGTCCGGCGAGGAGATCAGCCAGTCCCGGCTGGGCTCCACCAGGGCGGACGCCGCGACCGAGGTGCCGGCCAGGAAGTCGCGCCGCCCGACGTCGCTGCGCCACAGCTCGCAGACCTGCTCCACCGCCCCGGGCACGGTGGGGGCGAACTGCAGGCCCACCCCGGTGGCAAGGTTCTTCCCGTTCGCCATGCCGATCTCGTCGATGGTGACGGTGCGCCCCAGCTTGCGGCCGAGCGCCTCCGCGATGACGGCGGGCGCGCGCCCCCGGGGCTGCTGGCCGCGGAGCCAGCGCGCGACCGAGGTCTTGTCGTAACGGAGGTCGAGACCGTGTTCCGCGCCGCACAGGTTGACCCGGCGGGCCAGCCCGGCGTTGGAGCAGCCCGCCTCCTGGATGAGCGCCTGCAGCCGTTCGTTGGGCTGCCGTGCGACGAGTGGCCTGGCGGCCATGAGTACCCCCTGGTAACTGGGTGCTGGTACTGCCTGACGGTGGACCCCTTGGAGCGGTCCGCCCGGGGTGCCGGGGCGGGCCCCCCAGTGGCTACCCAGCGCCCGCTCGCCCGCCGCCCGCGCGCCCCCTCGAATGCACCTGTGCGCCCCGTGCTCCCCGGCACCGCCGTCACCTGTCCGCGTGTCCCGCGTAACCCGGACGTGTGAGGGGAGTTGAGTCGTGCGTGGAAAATACGATCTCCGGCACCGAAGTCACACCTATTCCGCACCAGCGGGGCGAGGCCGTTCCGCCGTCCTCCCGCGGGGCCTCCCGGCCCGCGCCCGCGTCCGTGTCCCCGCAGGAGGCCGCGGCGCGCTACGCGGAGGACCTGCGGTGGCAGGTCGTCCCCGGGGTGGCGCTGGAGACGACGGCCGGCGTGGTGCGCTGTTCGTGCGGTGACGCGTCCTGCCCGCTGCCGGGGGCGCACCCGGAGGGCCCGGACTGGGCGGGCCGGGCCACGGCGAGCGGGGCGGTGGTCCGCCGCCTGTGGGGCGCCCGGCCGGACGCGGCGGTCCTGTTGCCCACGGGGCGGAGCTTCGACGTCCTGGAGGTGTCCGAGACGGCCGGCTTCCTGGCGCTGGCCCGCCTGGAGCGCCTGGGCCCGCCGGAGGCCGCGGGACCGGTCCTGCTCACGCCGGACGGGCGGATGCGCTTCCTCGTCCTCCCGGGCGCGGTGGCCCGCGTCGCGCGCGAGGTCCGCGCCGCCGTCCGGTCCCCCGAGCGCCTCGACCTGGTGGCCATGGGCGACGGCGGCTGGATCACCGCGCCGCCCACCCGTCACGGCTCCCGGGGGCCCGCCCAATGGGTCCGTGCCCCGTTCTCCCACGCCCTCCCCGAGGCCGCCGCGCTCCTTCCCGCGCTCACCTACGCCTCCACGCGGTAGCCCGCCGACGGGCGTGCGGGGGCGGCGTCCTCGGGCGCGTGCGGGGGCGCGTGCGGGAGCGGCGTCCTCGGGGGTGAGGACGGCGGCGGAACGGCATAGGGTCGGGGCGTCACCGGGTCCGGTTCTGCGGAGGGGACGAGATGAACACCGCCGTGCGGGTGGAAGGCCTCTGGAAACGCTTCGGTGATCACGTCGCCGTGGCCGGGATCGACCTGGAGCTGCCCGCGGGGCGGTTCGTCGGGCTGGTCGGGCCGAACGGCGCGGGGAAGACCACCACCCTGTCGATGATCACGGGACTGCTCCGCCCCGACCAGGGCCGGGTGCAGGTCGTCGGGCACGACGTCTGGCGCGACCCGGCCGAGGTGAAGGCGCGGATCGGTGTCCTGCCGGAGGGGCTGCGGCTCTTCGAGCGGCTGTCGGGGGGCGAGCTGCTGTCGTACGCGGGACGGCTGCGGGGGATGCCGGGCGAGGAGACCGACCGGCGGGCGGCGCAGCTGATGGAGGTGCTGGACCTGTCCGGCGCCCGGGACAAGCTGGTCGTCGACTACTCGACCGGGATGCGGAAGAAGATCGGACTCGCGTCCGCGCTGCTGCACAACCCCGAGGTGCTGTTCCTGGACGAGCCGTTCGAGGGCGTCGACCCGGTGTCCGCGCAGACCATCCGGACCGTCCTGGAGCGGTACACCGCGTCCGGGGCGACGGTGGTGTTCTCCTCCCACGTGATGGAGCTGGTGGAGTCGCTGTGCGACTGGGTGGCGGTGCTGGCCGCCGGGCGGATCCGGGCCGCCGGGACGCTGGAGGAGGTCCGCGGCGAGGCGCCCTCGCTGCAGCAGGCGTTCCTGGAACTGGTGGGGGCCGGCGGCCGGGACGCGGGGAGCAGCCTGGACTGGCTGGGCGGCTCCCGGTGACCGGGCCGGACCCCGGCGGCGGCGTGGGGCCGGTCGGGGCGCCCGGGGTCGATGCCGGGGCCGGCGTGGGGCCGGTCGGGGCGCCCGGGGGCGGCGTGCGGCGGCCGGGCGGGGTGACCGGGGTGATGGTGCGGCTGAAGCTGTCGCTCCTGCGCAACGGGCTCCGCCAGTCCGCGGGCCGCCGCGCCGCGTACATCGCCTCGGCGGTGGTGGTGCTGCTGCTGGCGGCGCTCCAGCTGCTGGGGCTGCTCCTGCTGCGCGGGCATCCGCACGCCGCGTCGGTGGTGGTGCCGCTCACCGCGCTGCTGGCGCTGGGCTGGGCGGTGATGCCGCTCTTCTCGTCCAGCGGCGACGAGACCCTGGACGCGACCCGTCTGGTGCTGCTGCCGCTGCGGCCCCGGCCGCTGGTGCGGGCGCTGCTGGCGGCGTCGCTGGTGGGGATCGGCCCGCTGTTCACGCTCTGCCTGCTCGCCGGCTCGGCGGTCGCCGTGGCCCGCGGGGCGGCCGGGGCGGTGACCGGCGTGGTCGCGGTGGCGCTGGCGCTGCTGACCTGTGTGGCGCTGGCCCGCGCCGTGGTCACCGCCAACACCCGGCTGCTGGCCAGCCGCCGGGGGCGTGACCTGGCCGTGGTCAGCGGCCTGATCGTGGCGATCGGCGCGCAGGGCGTCAACTTCGGCGTGCAGCGGCTCGGCGCCTCCGGGCTGGCGCAGCTCGACCCGTACGCCGAGGTGCTGCGCTGGGTGCCGCCGGCCTCGGCGATCGGCGCGGTCGACTCGGCGGGCGACGGCGCGTACGGCACGGCGGCGGTCCAGCTGGCGCTGACCGGGCTCGCCCTGGCGCTGGCGCTCGGGTGGTGGTCGGCCACGCTGACCCGGCTGATGACCGCCCCGGACGCCTCCACGCTGCAGGCCGCGGAACCGGCCGCCGCCCGCGCGGGCCGCCCGGGCGGCTCCTGGGTGACCCGGCTGGCACCGGCCGGCCGGGTCCGCACGGTGATGGAACGCAGCCTGCGCTACGCCTGGCGCGACCCCAAGACCCGTGCGGCGCTGGTGATCTCACTGGCCGTCGGGCTGATCGTGCCGCTGTTCAACGCGCTGCAGGGGTCGGGGTCGGTGTACTTCGCCTGCTTCGCGGCGGGGATGCTCGGCTCGATGATGTACAACCAGTTCGGCCAGGACTACTCGGGTTTCTGGATGGTCGCGATGGCCGTCTCCTCGCCCCGGGACGCCCTGCGCGAGCTGTGGGGCCGGGCGCTGGCGCTGCTGTCCTACGCGGTGCCGTACGCGGTGCTGGTGTGCGTGGCGACCGTGGCGGTGCTCGACGACTGGGCGAAGCTCCCGGAGACGGTGGGGCTGTCGCTGGCGCTGCTGGGCTCCATGACGGCGACCGGGGCGTGGGCCTCCGTGCGCCTCCCGTACTCCATCCCACCGGAGGGCAACCGGAACGTGGCGCCGGGGCAGGTGGGCCTGGTGTGGATGGCGATCGTCGGCGGGACGGCCGCCGCCGCGGTGCTCTCCGCGCCGGTGATCACGCTGACCGTCTGGATGCACGTCGCCGGGCACGCCGCGGCGTGGAGCTGGCTGCTGCTGCCGGTGGGCGCCGCGTACGGCGCCCTGCTGACGGTGGCCGGGCTGCGGCTGGTCGCGCCCAGGGCGGCCGAGCGGCTGCCGGAGATCCTGGCCGCCGTCAGCAAGGGCTGAGCGCGGCGCCGCCGCCCGCCCCCGTCCGCGCGGGCGCTCAGGACGTCAGCACGCCCTGCAGGAAGGGGTTCAGCACCTCCCGCCAGGCCGCGGGCTGGTCGTGGTGGAGGAGGTGGCCGGCGTCGGGTATCTCGGCGTACTCGCCGCGGGGCAGGACGCGGACCATCTCGTGCGCCTCCGCCCGGCCGAGGTGGCCGTCCACCCCGCGCACCACCAGCGTGGGGCAGGGCACCTGGGCGAGCTCCTCCCAGTGGGCGTCGAAGGCGAAGCCGCGGCGGACCTGCCGCATCTGCTCGGGGTCGAAGACGGGACGCCAGCCGTCCGGCGCCTGCGTCATGACCTCGGCGAAGTAGGAGGCGCGCGCCCTGCTGGGCCGCTCCACCCAGGGGTCGCGGGAGAACCACTCGCGGACGTCCTCCAGGGTGGCGAAGGGCGTGGGCCAGGCCGCCAGCCAGTCCTCCCACTCCCGCTGCAGCGCCGCCCCGAGGGCCGAGGCCTTCATCTCCGCCAGGACCAGACCGCGCACCAGGTCCGGCCGCTCGGCGGCGAGCCGCCAGCCGATCAGGGCGCCCATGCCGTGTCCCACCACCACGGCGGGGCCGAGCCTCAGCTGCTCCAGGGCGGCCGCGGCGTCGGCCACGAACGCCTCCGGGGTCAGCCCGGCGGTGCCGGCCGGATGCGCGCTGAGCCCGTGCCCCCGCTGGTCGAGCGCCACCGCGCGGCAGTCGCCGGCCAGGCCGCGGGCGGTCTCCGCCCAGTGCGACGCCCGGCCCAGCAGCCCGTGGAGTAACAGCACCCCGGGGCCCTCGGCCTGCCGGACGGCCGGCCCACCGCCCGCCACCGGCCCGGCACCGCCGCCCTCGCCGGGCCAGGAACCTCCCGCTCCGCCGTCGTCCGGCCCCGGGGAGCCGGCCTGCCCGGCCGGCTTCGGGGGGTCGGCGAACTCCCAGGCGGCCAGGCGCAGGCCACCCGCTCCGGTCAGATCGATCCGCCGTGCCATCCGTGCCCCCTCCATGCGCGCCCTGACACGCGCCCATCCTTACGGCTGTCTGACCGGTTGTGCGCTGCTTTGCGCCATCCCTCGCAGACTATCGAAGATGCATTCGAAAACGCGGCCTCATATCGCCGACACCCCTCGTTCGAGTGACCACGGCCGGGGATTGACCGCTGTCGGCGGGGGGAGATCTTGAGCGGGGGGCGGACCACTCGGGGACAGGGGTCCGCGGGAAGGACCGACCTCGAGAGCTCGGGGCTCCGGGTCGGCACAGGGGAGGACGGGCCCCGGCACGGCCTGCGCCGCGCCGGGGCCCTGTCGCGTGGGTCGCCCCTCGGGGCGGGGTCCTCGGGTCATATGCCTCGCACACCACACTGCCGCACCGGCGGCCTCCTTGGAAAGGCGAACGGCGCGAAAGACGGCGCGCGCGACGACCGGGGGCGGCGCCTTGGGGCGTACCGGACGCCCCCGGGGACGCGGTCGCCGGCCCCACCGGGCCGGGATCCGCGGGGAAACCGCCGCGGCACCCGCCCTGCGGACGCGCACCCAAGGCATGCCCGGCGAGCCGTACTCGCCGGTCGCGGGGGCCGGCACACACTCCCCCAAGCTCTCGACTTCGCACGAGCGGAGGCGGGGCACGAGCGGGGGCGGGGGCGCGAGCGGGGGCGGAACGCTCATGACCCGCCCCGCCGGCCCGCCGCCCCGCTCAGGCGGCGCGCGCAGGCGTACGGAGCGAGCCCGGCGGCGGGAACGGCACGAGGCCGCCGCGCCGGAGAGGCGTCAGCGCTTGGCCACGAAGACGTGCGACGCGATCTCGCTGTTCAGCTCGGCGGCCTCGCCGCCGCTGCCGACCATCACGCCGGTGGGCGACTCGGTCACGCTGACCACCGAACCGGGCTGCACGCCCGCCCGGCGCAGCGCGTACATGAGCTGCGCGTCCGTCTGGATGGGCTCGCCGATCCGGCGCACCACGACCGTCTTGCCCTCGCGGCCGGGCTCCAGCTCGGCCAGCGAGACCATGCCCTCGTCGAGGAACGGGTCGGCCGCCGCCTCCTGGCCGAGTTCCTCCAGGCCCGGGATCGGGTTGCCGTAGGGCGACTCCGTCGGGTGCCGGAGCAGTTCGAGGACGCGACGCTCGACGGCCTCACTCATCACGTGCTCCCAGCGGCAGGCCTCGGCGTGCACCTGCTCCCACTCCAGGCCGATGACGTCCACCAGCAGGCACTCGGCCAGCCGGTGCTTGCGCATGACCCGCGTGGCCAGCCGCCGGCCCTCGTCGGTCAGCTCCAGATGACGGTCGCTGGCCACGGAGAGCAGGCCGTCCCGCTCCATCCTGGCCACCGTCTGGCTGACCGTGGGCCCGCTCTGGTCCAGCCTCTCCGCGATCCGGGCGCGCATGGGGACCACACCTTCCTCCTCCAGCTCGAGGATGGTGCGGAGATACATCTCCGTGGTGTCGATCAGTCCGGACATACGTGCCCCTCGCAATACATCTGTCGATAAGCCGCGCGCAGCCTCGGCGGTCAGGCCTGCCCGGCTGCTCCGGGCGGCGCGCCGACTCCGCAACCAATTCTTACGCATGCGGCGGACAACCGTGCCCCGCCGGAGGAACCCGTCCACGCCGGTTCGGTTCCCGTCTGCCCCTCGGGGAACGGGAGATGCCCCCCGTTGACACCACTGTGGTCCAGACCTCACCGTGATCATCGGCACACAGGAGGGAGCCTGCGGTGAGCGGTCTCGGGGACGATCTGGTCGGCCGGTACTTCGACGCGGCGGCGGGGCTGCTGCGTCGGGTCCGGGAGGAGGAGACGGAGGCGATCACCGCCGCCGGGGAACTGGTCGCGGACACCGTGGCCGAGGGCGGTCGGCTGTTCGCCTTCGGCGCGGGGCACTCGTCGCTGGCCGCGCAGGACGTGGTCTACCGGGCGGGCGGGCTGGCGCTGATGAACCTGCTGTCCGTGCCCGGGCTGACCGGGGTGGACGTGCGCCCCGCCACGCTCGGCTCCGCGCTGGAGCGGGTGGAGGGGCTGGCGACGACGGTGCTGGACGTCTCGCCGCTGCGGGCCGGGGACCTGCTGGTGGTGATCTCGCTGTCGGGGCGGAACGCGCTGCCGGTGGAGATGGCCTCGCGGGCACGGGAGCGGGGCGTGCGGGTGGTGGGGGTCACCTCCCTCGCCTACGCCCGGGAGACCGCGCCGGCCAACCCCTCGGGCACCTTCCTCAAGGACCACTGCGACGTGGTGATCGACTCGAAGGTGGCGGTGGGGGACGCGGAATTGACGCTGGAGGGCGCCGGGGCGCCGTTCGCGTCCGCCTCCACGGTGGTGACGTCGGCGGTCATGCAGGCGGTCATGGCGGTGGCGGCGGCCGGGCTGGTCGCGCGGGGGGTGGAGCCCCCGCTGCTGCGGTCCGGGAACGTGGAGGGGGGCCGCGCGTGGAACGACGAGGTCTTCGCGCGCTACCGCGACCGCATCCACCACCAGCACTGAACTGACGCGCCTGGCGTCAGGCGAGGACGGAGGCCAGGTCGAGGGCGGTGGCCACGCGGCCGGCCACGTCCTCGCCGTGGGCCACGTCGTGGCGGCCGAAGGGCCCCCGCGCCGCACCGCGGAGGAAGGTGACGACGCCCAGCGTGCGGCCCCGGCTGCGCAGCGGGACGCACAGCGCGTGCGCGGCGCCCGGCGGCCACTGCCGGGCGAAGCCGGCGGCGGCCGACACCCGCACCGTCCCTCCTCGCTCCGCGCACCGCAGCGCCGGATGCCCCGGCGGATACGGCACCGGGAGCCCGGACCGGTCGGCCGGCTCCCCGGCCCCCGGCGTACCGAACGGCGTGGCCACCGCGCGGACCAGCCGGACGGGCGTCCCCTCGTCGTCCGGCACCGCCCCGCCGGCCGCCCGGTCCAGCAGCGCGTGGTCGGCGAAGCCTGCCAGCGCGAAGTCGAGGTGGACGGCGGCGGCCTCGGCCGGGTCCTCGCACTCGGCGGCCGCGCGGGACGCCCGGTGCAACTGGGCGGCGCGGAAGCGGGTGACGGCGGCCTCCCGCTCGGTGACTCGGGCCTCGGTGACGTCCTGGAACAGCCAGGCCACGCCCAGCGGCACCGGCTCCTCGGTCAGCGGCGAGGCGAGGCGCAGGAAGCCGCTGCGCCAGCAACGCCGCCGCTCCTCGGCCCCCTCCCCGGAACCGGAACCGGAGGCGGAGGCGGAGGCGGGACCGGAGCCGGAGGCGGCACGGGAGCCGGAACCCGAGCCGGAGCCGGAGCCCGCGCCGGGACGGGAGCCGGACCCCGCACCCGCACCCGAGCCGGTCCCCGGTTCCGCGCGCACGGTGACCCACAGGTCGGCCGGCGCCGGGGGCGTGCCCTGGGCCAGCACGTGGGTCAGCGCGGACTCGACCTCGCGCACGCCCTCGGACAGCACCTCCCCCAGCGGACGCCCGAGCAGCCCCCCGCGCGCCCGCCCGAAGGCCCGCGCGGCGTGGGTGTTGACCACGGCGGGGCGCAGGTCCGCGTCGAGCAGGACGACCCCCCAGGAGGCCTCCTGGAACAGCGCCTCGCTCAGGGCGAGCGAGCGTTCCAGGTCGGTCTGGGCGTCGGCCGGGCCGAAGGCCAGGTAGACGCCGGCGGGTGTCCCGTCCGGTCCGGGGACGGCCGCGGACTGGGTGCGCACCAGGACCCGTCCGCCGTCCTTGGTGAGCAGCGCGAAGTCGTGGACGCGGCGCCCGTCGGCGTGCATGGCGGCGGTCAGCCGGGCTTCGGTGTCGGCGGCGTCCGCGGGGCGGACCGCCCACCCGGACAGGCCGCGGCGGCCGACCGCCTCGGCGGCGGTCCAGCCGAGGATCCGCTCCGCCTCACGGTTCCAGTGGGTCACCACGCCGTCGGCGTCGAAGGCGCAGAGCGCGGCGTCCATGCCGTTCAGCAGGGCGGCCAGCAGCCGGTCGCCGCACTGGTCCTCGCCGGTGGGAGCGGTCACGGTGGTACCCCCTGTGCTGGGCCGTGGGGCTCCCATTCAAACCCACGGGCGGTACCCGTGAACAGGGCTTTCGCCCAAGACGGCACCCCCCGGGAGACGGCGGGGCGGAAAAGGCGTTGTCCCGGGCCGGGCGCGGTCGTACGGTGGGGCTACACGGGAAAGGAGGTGATCGGGTACATGAGTGACACCCGGACGCGTGAGGTGGCTGCGGGCTGACGGCCCGTGACCACGAGTACGCCGGTCAGGGGCCTCGGCCCAGACCCAGCAGTCACCCGACCCGCGAGCTCGCCGGCACGTCCGGCCGGCCCCCCTTCCGTGGGACCGAGCTCGCGGGTCGTTCCGTGTCCGCCCCCGGGCGCCTCGGCCTAGGACGTCCCGACCCTGACGTCCCGACCCGGGGCCGCCCGACCCCGGACGCCTCGGCCCGGGACGTCTCAGCCCCGGGCGATGTCCTGGTGGCCGTCGATCTCCGCGACCGGCCGGGCGCCGGGACCGACGTACCGCGCCGAGGGCCGCACCAGGCGCCCCGTCCGCTTCTGCTCCAGGATGTGCGCGGACCAGCCGGCCGTGCGGGCGCAGGTGAACATCGAGGTGAACATGTGCGCCGGGACCTCGGCGAAGTCGAGGACGATGGCCGCCCAGAACTCCACGTTGGTGGCGAGCACCCGGTCGGGGCGCCGCGCGTGCAGCTCGGCCAGCGCGGCCTTCTCCAGCGCCTCGGCGACCTCGAAGCGCGGCGCGCCGAGTTCGCGCGCGGTGCGCCGCAGGACGCGGGCGCGGGGGTCCTCGGCCCGGTAGACGCGGTGGCCGAAGCCCATCAGCCGCTCCCCGCGGTCCAGCGCGCCGCGGACGTAGCCCTCGGCGTCGCCGGTGCGCTCGATCTCCTCGATCATGCCCAGCACCCGCGAGGGCGCGCCGCCGTGCAGCGGGCCGGACATCGCGCCGACCGCGCCGGAGAGCGCCGCCGCCACGTCCGCGCCGGTGGAGGCGATCACGCGGGCGGTGAAGGTGGAGGCGTTCATGCCGTGCTCGGCGGCCGAGGTCCAGTAGGCGTCGACGGCGGCGACGTGCTTGGGGTCGGGCTCGCCGCGCCAGCGGATCATGAACCGCTCGGCGATGGAGTTCGCCTTGTCGATCTCCCGCTGCGGCACCATCGGCACGCCCTGGCCGCGCGCCGACTGGGCCACGTAGGACAGCGCCATCACGGCGGCCCGGGCCAGGTCGTCACGGGCCTGTTCCACGGAGATGTCCAGCAGCGGCTTGAGGCCCCACACCGGGGCGAGCATCGCGAGCGCCGCCTGGACGTCGACGCGGACGTCGCCGGAGTGCACCGGGATGGGGAACGGCTCGGCCGGCGGCAGGCCGGGGTTGAACGATCCGTCGACCAGCAGACCCCAGACGTGGCCGAAGCCGACCTTGCCCACCAGGTCCTCGATGTCGACGCCCCGGTAGCGAAGGGCCCCGCCCTCCCGGTCCGGTTCGGCGATCTCCGTCTCGAAAGCGACGACTCCCTCGAGCCCGGGAACGAAGTCGGACATGTGCGGCTCCTCGACGGTTGTGGTCTGCCCCGTAGCCCGGATCGTATCCAGGAGTGCCACATTTGGGGAGAGGCGCGGCACTGAGTGCCACCCGTGGGGCGCCGCACACGATTCCTCCACCCGTCGCGCGCGCTTCACCCGTCCGCGACCCGAACGTGCCTGCGGATACGGCAAGATGATCGCGTGAACGACCGAGAAGCCGCCCTCGACAGGTCCGACGACACCGTTCGCGCCCCCGCGCCGGATCCCGCCGCGATGCGCCGGCACTACCAGGCGGAGGGGCTGCTCCGGTCCGACCTGGCCGGCACGCCCGTGGAGCAGTTCGGCCGCTGGTTCCGGGAGGCCACGGAGGACCCGGCGGTGTTCGAGCCGAACGCGATGGTGGTGTCCACGGCCGACGCGGAGGGCCGCCCCAGTTCACGGACCGTGCTGCTCAAGCACATCGACGAGCAGGGGTTCGTCTTCTACACCAACTACGGCTCCCGCAAGGGCCGCGAGCTGACGGAGAACCCGCACGTCTCGCTGCTGTTCCCCTGGTACCCGATGGCCCGGCAGGTGATCGTCACCGGCACGGCCGTCCGCACCGGGCGGGACGAGACGGCCGCCTACTTCCGCACCCGGCCGCACGGCTCCCAGCTCGGCGCCTGGGCCAGCGAGCAGTCCACGGTGATCGGCTCGCGGGAGGAGCTGGACCGGGCCTTCGCCGACCTGGACGCCCGGTACCCGGCCGACGAGCAGGTGCCGGTGCCGCCGCACTGGGGCGGGTTCCGGGTCGCGCCGGAGAGCGTGGAGTTCTGGCAGGGCCGCGGCAACCGGCTGCACGACCGGCTCCGTTACGTCGCCCTGCCGGGCGGCGGCTGGCGGATCGAGCGGCTGAGCCCCTGAGGGCGCCCGGCGGCCGGGGCGTCAGCGGGTGCGGGGTGGTCCCAGCGCCTCGTCGAGCAGGGCGGCCCACTGGGCGACGACGCGTTCGCGGCGCGCGGTGTCGTCGCTGAGCAGATTGGCCAGGCCCAGCCCCCGGGCCATGTCCAGCAGGCCCTGCACGGACTCGCGGACGCCCGGCCGGGACTCGTCGGCGTCCAGCAGCTCCACCGCGGTGCGGTGGGTCTCCCGGCCGACGCGGGCCTCCAGCTCGGTGACCCGGGGGCGCAGCTGCTCCTCGTTGGAGGCGGCCACCCACAGGGCGAGGGCGGCGCGGAAGACCGGCCCGGTGAACAGGGCCACGATCTCCGCGACCACGGCCCGGCGGTCCCCCGCCGCGCCGTGCGGGAACAACTCCCGCAGGGCGGTGGAGCGTTCCTCCGCCACGTGCTCGACGGCGGCGGTGAAGAGGTCCTCGCGGGTGGGGAAGTGGTGCTGGGCGGCGCCGCGGGAGACGCCGGCCCGTTCGGCGACCACGGCCACCGTCGAGCCCGCCCAGCCGTGCTCGGCGAGGCAGGCCACCGCGGCCTCCAGCAGCCGCCGCCGGGTGGCCCGGCTGCGGTCCTGCTTGGGGGCGCGCGCGACGGCGGACACCTGGTTCACATCGCCCACGCGGGATCCCGTCGTTCGAGGAAGGCGGTCATCCCCTCCCGCGCCTCGTCGGAGGAGAACAACCGGGCCGAGAGCGCGGACAGGGCTTCCGCGTCCCGGTCGAAGTTCTCCAGCACCTTAGCCGTGACAAGCGCCTTGGTCTCCGCGAGGGCCTGGGGGGAGGCGCGGCGGATGCCGTCCAGCACGGGGGCCAGGATCTCGTCCAGGTCGTAGTGCGTCTCGGTGACCAGACCGATCGCGGCGGCGTCCTCGGCGTCGAACCTCTCCCCGGTGAGGTAGTACCGGGTCAGCGCCCGCGGGTGGACGCGGGGCACCAGGGTGAGCGAGATGACCGCGGGCGCCACCCCGATCCGCACCTCGGTGAACGCGAAGTCCGAGGCGAAGGTGGACGCCACGATGTCGCAGGCGCCCAGCAGCCCGAGCCCGCCCGCCCGGACGTGCCCGTCGATCCGCGCGAGGACCGGCTTGGGCAGCTCGAGGATCTGCCGCAGCAGCCCGACCAGCTCCTGCGGGGTCGGCGGGTTCCGCAGGTCGGCGCCCGCGCAGAAGGTGGTGCCGGTGTGGGCGAGGACCACGGCCCGCACGCCGTCGTCCCCGGCGCACTCGGCGAGCAGCTGAGACAGCCGCCCGACCAGGGCCGACGACAGGGCGTTGCGGTTGCCCGGCGAGTCCAGGGTGAGCGTGGCGACGCCCCGCTCGTCCGACCGGCGTACCTCGGTGGGCTCCGTCATGCGTTCTCCCTCAGTTCTCTGCGCAGGATCTTGCCGCTGACCGCTCGCGGCACGGCGTCGACGAAGGTGACCCGCCGCACCCGCTTGTAGGGCGCGACGCGTTCGGCGACGTAGGACGTCACCTCCGCCGCGGTCAGTTCCCCGGCCCCGGCCTGCCGGACCACGAAGGCGGCGGGGACCTCGTTGGTGTCGTCGTCGTAGACCCCGATCACCGCCGCGTCGGCTATGCCGGGGTGGGTGAGCAGCAGGGCCTCCAGTTCGGCCGGGGCGACCTGGTAGCCCTTGTACTTGATGAGCTCCTTCACCCGGTCCACCACGAACAGCCAGCCGTCGGCGTCGACGCGGCCGACGTCGCCGGTGTGCAGCCAGCCGTCGGCGTCGGTCATCGCGGCGGTGGCGTCGGGGCGGCCCAGGTAGCCCTTCATCACCTGGGGGCCGCGGATGAGGATCTCGCCGGTCTCCCCGGCGGCCACGTCCTCGCCCGGGTCGTCCAGCGAGACGATCCGCATCTCGGTGCCGGGGATCAGCTTGCCGACCGTCCCGGGCGGGGCGTCCTCGGCGAACGGCGGGACGACGTGCGTGCCGGGCGACAGTTCGGTCATGCCGTACGCCTGGCCGACCGGCGGCACGCCGAGCCGGGCCCGGCATGCCTCGGCCAGTTCGGCGTCCAGCGGGGCTGCGGCGCTGATCACGTACCGCACCGAGGACAGGTCGTAGCCGTCCACCGCGGGGTGCTTGGCGAGGGCCAGCACGATCGGCGGGGCGACGTACAGCGCGGTGATCCGGTGCTTCTCGATCGCCGCGAGGAAGGCCTCCAGCTCGAAGCGGGGCAGCACCACGACGGTGGCGCCCAGCCGGAGCGGGGCGTTCATCAGGGCGGTGAGCCCGTAGATGTGGAAGAAGGGCAGCACGGCGAGGATGCGTTCGCCCTCCCCCGTCGGCACGACCGGTTCCAGTTGCGCCAGGTTGGTGGCGATGGAGCGGTGGGTGAGCATGACGCCCTTGGGCGTGCCGGTGGTGCCCGAGGAGTACGGCAGGACGGCCACGTCCTCGGCCGGGTCGATCTCCACCCGGGGTTCGGGGGCGGTGGTGCCGAGGAAGTCCATCAGCGAGCGGTGGCCGGGGGCGGTGTCGCAGACGAGGATCTCCCGGATGCCGCCCGCGATCCCGGCGGCGGCCTTCGCCGTCTCCAGGAGCGGCGAGACGGTGACGATCCAGCGCGCCGAGGAGTCCGTGAGCTGCTTGGCGAACTCCTCGGCGGTGGCCAGCGGGTGGACCGTGGTGACGGCCGCGCCCGCCCGGGTGGCGGCGTAGAAGGCGATGGGGAAGGCGACCGTGTTGGGGCTGTGCAGGGCGAGCACGTCCCCCACGGCCAGGCCCGCCTCCGCCAGGCCGGCCGCCACCTTGCGGTGGAAGGCGTCGACCTGGGCGTAGGTGAGGGTCATGCCGTCGACCCCGTCGATCAGGGCGGGGAGGTCGCCGCGTTCGGCGGCCCGGCCGAGCACCACGTCGTGGATGGGTTCCTCGACGGCGGGGACATCTGCGTACTCGCTGCGGAACATCAGGGCTCCTTGTCGCACGACGCTGTGCACGAAACGCACGCCCCGGCTGGGGTGTGGCCGCCAAATATGGCCATGTCAGTACGACTTGGGAAGACCCAGCGTCTGGTGCGAGACGAAGTTGAGGATCATCTCCCGGCTGACCGGGGCGATCCGCGCCACCCGCGCCGCGTTGACCAGCGAGGCGAGGCCGAACTCCTTGGTGAGGCCGTTGCCGCCCAGCGTGTGCACGGCGGTGTCCACCGCCTTCACACAGGCCTCGCCGGCCGCGTACTTGGCCATGTTGGCGGCCTCCCCGGCGGCCAGGTCGTCGCCGGCGTCGCAGAGGTGCGCGGCCTTCTGCATCATCAGCTTGGCCGTCTCCAGCTCGATGTGCGCGACGGCGAGGGGGTGCTGGATCGCCTGGTGGGCGCCGATGGGGGTCTTCCAGACCTGGCGTTCCTTGGCGTACTCGATGGCCTTGCCGAGCGCGTGACGGGCCATGCCGACCGCGAAGGCGGCGGTCATCACCCGTTCCGGGTTGAGCCCGGCGAAGAGCTGGAGCAGCCCGGCGTCCTCGTCGCCGACCAGCGCGTCGGCGGGCAGCCGCACGTCGTCCAGGACCAGCTCGAACTGCTTCTCGGCTGCGGCCAGGTCCATGTCGATCATGGTGCGCTGGAAGCCGGGGGTGTCCCGCGGGACGATGAACAGCGCGGGCTTGAGCCTGCCGGTGCGGGCGTCCTCGGTGCGGCCCACGATCAGGGTGGCGTCGGAGATGTCCACGCCGGAGATGAAGACCTTGCGCCCGTTGAGCACCCACTGGTCGCCCTCGCGCCGCGCGGTCGTGGTGATCCGGTGGCTGTTGGAGCCGGCGTCGGGCTCGGTGATGCCGAAGGACATGATCCGGCTGCCGTCGGCGAGGCCCGGCAGCCACTCCCGCTTCTGCTCCTCGGTACCGAAGCGGGCGATGATCGTGCCGCAGATGGCCGGGGAGACCACCAGCAGGAGCAGCGGGCAGCCGGCCGCGCCGAGCTCCTCCAGCACCAGGGACAGCTCGTAGATGCCGCCGCCCCCGCCGCCGTACTCCTCCGGCAGGCTCACCCCGAGGTAGCCCAGCTTGCCCGCCTCGTTCCACAGCTCCTCGGGTCCCTTGCCCTCCTCCAGGGCCTTGGTCACGTACGCCCGCCCGTAACGGCGGCCCAGCGCGGCGACGGCCTGCCGCAGCGCCAGGTGCTCCTCGGTCTCGACGACAACGCTCACTGGTTCTCCTCAGCGGGTTCCGGGGTGGTGTCTTGCTCGGTCTGCGGGCTTTCCTGGACGACGGCGAGCAGGGCGCCCATCTCGACCTGGCGGCCCGGGGCGGCGTGCAGCGCGGTGAGGGTGCCGGCGGCGGGAGCGGTGACGCGATGCTCCATCTTCATGGCCTCCAGCCACAGCAGCGGCTGTCCCTCGGTGACGGCGGACCCGACGGTGAGCCCGTCGGCGACGCGGACGACGGTGCCGGGCATGGGCGCCAGCAGCGACCCGGGCTCCCGGCGGGACTCCGGGTCGGGGAAGCGCGGCAGTTCGGTGAGCGCGGTGCCGTTCACGAAGACCGACGCGCCGTACCGGGCGACGTCGAATCCGCGCCGGACGCCGTCGGTCTCCAGCACGACCCGGGACGCGTCGGCGTGCACGACCCGCACGCCGTCCGCGGCGAGGCCGGAGCGGGTCCACCGGTAGGCGACCTCGTGCTCGGTCTCCCCCACCCGGTACCGCCGGGTCTGCGGCTGCGAGGGAACGTTCCGCCACCCTCCGCCGAACCGGCCGCTCCGCCCGGCCGCCGCGGCCAGGGCGGCGGCCAGCGGGGCGTGCGGGTCGGGGGCCGCCGCGGTGAGCCCGGCGAGGTGCCGGTCGTAGAAGCCGGTGTCCGTCCGGCCGGTGCGGAACTCCTCGTGGCGCAGCGAGCGCACCAGCAGGTCCCGGTTGGTGGCCGGCCCGTGCACGGCGGCCCGCTCCAGCGCGCCGGCCAGCTTGCGGACCGCCTCGGCGCGGGTGGGGGCGTGGGCGACGACCTTGGCGAGCATCGGGTCGTAGTGCACGCCGATCGTGTCGCCGTCGGCGAACCCGGTGTCGACCCGGACGCCCGCGGCCTCCGGGAAGGCGATCCGGTGCAGCGTCCCGGTCTGCGGGGCCCAGCCCCGGGCCGGGTCCTCGGCGTACAGGCGGGCCTCCACCGCGTGCCCGCGCGGGGCGGGCGGTTCGGCGTCCAGCGGCTCGCCCTCCGCGATCCGCAGCTGCAGGGCGACCAGGTCGAGCCCGAACACCTCCTCGGTGACGGGGTGTTCGACCTGGAGGCGGGTGTTCATCTCCAGGAAGTGGGCGGTGCCGTCGGCGACCAGGAACTCGACGGTGCCGGCGCCGACGTAGTCGACCGCGCGGGCGGCGCGCACCGCCAGGGCGTGCAGCTCGTCGACGAGTCCGGGCGCGAGGCCGGGCGCCGGGGCCTCCTCGACCACCTTCTGGTGACGGCGTTGGAGCGAGCAGTCGCGGGTGCCCAGCGCCCACACCGTGCCGTGGATGTCGGCCAGGACCTGCACCTCGACATGGCGGCCGCCCTCCAGGTAGGGCTCGACGAAGACCTCGCCGTCGCCGAAGGCGCTCAGCGCCTCGGCCCGCGCGGCCGTCACCTCTGCCTCCAGGTCGTCCAGCCGGCGCACGATCCGCATGCCGCGGCCGCCGCCGCCCGCCGCCGCCTTCACCAGGACGGGCAGGTCGGCCTCGGTGACCTCGCGCAGCGGCTCGATGCCCATCAGTTCCTTGGCGCGGGTCTTGGACGCCATCGCCTCGACGGCCTCCGGCGGGGGCCCGACCCAGATCAGCCCGGCGTCCAGCACCTGCCGGGCGAACTCCGGGTTCTCGGACAGGAATCCGTACCCGGGGTGCACGGCGTCGGCGCCCGCCGCGAGGGCGGCCTTCACGATCAGGTCGCCGCGCAGGTAGGTGTCCGCGGGCGCCGAGCCCGGCAGCCGGACCGCCTCGTCGGCGCTGCGGACGTGCAGCGCCCCGGCGTCGGCGTCCGAGTGCACGGCGACGGTGCGGATGCCCAGCCCGGCGCAGGTGCGGAAGATCCGGCAGGCGATCTCGCCCCGGTTGGCGACCAGCAGTTTGGTGATGAGGTGCTTGGTGATCAACGCTGTTACCGCCCTTACATCCGGAAGACGCCGAAGCCGCCGCGCGCGCCCTCGAAGGGCGCGGTGTGGATCGCGGAGAGGCAGATGCCGAGCACGGTCCGGGTGTCGCGCGGGTCGATCACCCCGTCGTCGTAGAGCCGCCCGGAGAGGAACACCGGCAGCGACTCGGCCTCGATCTGCTGCTCCACCATGGCCCGCAGCGCCTTGTCGCCCTCCTCGTCGTAGGGCTGTCCCTTCGCCGCGGCGGACTGCCGCATCACGATGGACAGGACGCCGGCGAGCTGCTGCGGGCCCATCACGGCGGACTTGGCGCTCGGCCAGGCGAACAGGAACCGCGGGTCGTAGGCCCGCCCGCACATGCCGTAGTGCCCGGCCCCGTAGGAGGCGCCCATCAGCACCGACAGGTGCGGCACCGTCGAGTTCGACACCGCGTTGATCATCATCGCGCCGTGCTTGATGATGCCGCCCTGCTCGTACTCCTTGCCGACCATGTAGCCGGTGGTGTTGTGCAGGAAGAGCAGCGGGATGTCGCGCTGGTTGGCGAGCTGGATGAACTGGGCGGCCTTCTGCGACTCGGCGCTGAACAGCACGCCCTGCGCGTTGGCCAGGATGCCCACCGGGTAGCCGTGCAGGGTGGCCCAGCCGGTGGTGAGGCTGGTGCCGTAGAGCGGCTTGAACTCGTCGAAGTCGGAGCCGTCGACGATCCGGGCGATCACCTCGCGCGGGTCGAACGGCGTCTTCAGGTCCTCCGGGACGATCCCGAGCAGCTCCTCCGGGTCGTACTTCGGCGGCTCGACGAAGGCCGGATCCGGATCGGCGTACGCCTTGCGGTGGTTGAGCCGGGCGACCACCCGCCGCGCCTGCCGGATCGCGTCCCGCTCGTCCACGGCGAAGTGGTCGGCGAGCCCGGAGGTGCGGGCGTGCATCTCGGCGCCGCCCAGCGACTCGTCGTCGCTCTCCTCCCCGGTGGCCATCTTCACCAGCGGCGGACCGCCGAGGAAGACCTTGGCCCGCTCCTTCACCATGATCACGTGGTCGGACATGCCGGGGATGTACGCGCCGCCGGCCGTGGAGTTGCCGAACACCACGGCGACGGTGGGGATGCCGGCCGCGGACAGCCGGGTCAGGTCGCGGAAGACCTGGCCGCCGGGGATGAAGATCTCCTTCTGCGAGGGCAGGTCCGCGCCGCCCGACTCGACCAGGGTGACCACCGGGAGCCGGTTGATCCGCGCGATCTCGTCGGCCCGCAGCGCCTTCTTCAGCCCCCACGGGTTGGTGGCGCCGCCGCGCACGGTCGGGTCGTTGGCGGTGATCAGGCATTCGACGCCCTCGACCACGCCGATCCCGGTGACCATGGAGCCGCCCACCGGGTACTCGCTGCCCCAGGCGGCGAGCGGGGAGAGCTCCAGGAACGGGGTGTCCGGGTCGACCAGCAGCTCGATCCGCTCCCGGGCGAGCAGCTTGCCGCGCTCGCGGTGGCGGGCCATGTACTTCTCGCCGCCGCCCGCCAGCGCCTTCGCGTGCTCGGCGTCCAGGGCGGTCAGCTTCTCCAGCAGGGCGGCCCGGCGGGCGGCGTATTCGGGGCTGTCGGTGTCCAGGGCCGTGGGCAGCACGGTCACAGCAGGGCCTCCGGTATGTCCAGGCATCGGGCGCGCAGCCATTCGCCGAGCGCCTTGGCCTGCGGGTCGAAGCGGTGCTGCGCGGCCACGCCCTCGCCGAGGATCCCCTCGACGACGAAGTTGAGCGCGCGCAGGTTCGGCAGCGGGTGCCGGGTGACGGTGAGCGGTGCGGTCTCCGGCAGCAGCGCCGTGAACCGGTCGACGGTGAGGGTGTGGGCGAGCCACCGCCAGGCCTCGTCCGTCCTGGCCCACACCCCGACGTTGGCGTCGCCGCCCTTGTCGCCGCTGCGGGCGCCCGCCACCAGCCCCAGCGGAGCGCGCCGGGACGGCCCCGGCGCGGGCGGTCCGGGCAGCGGGGGGGCGGGGACCGCCGCGAGCTCCCGGGTCTCCGGTGCCGGCGAAACCGGTTCGCGGGTGCCGTCGGGCAGCACGGCGACGTGCGGGACGTCGCCCTGGGGGACGTGGGCGGCGTGGAAGGTGCCGTAGGGCGCGCCCTTGCCGGGCGGGGCGGTGACGTGGAAGCCGGGGTAGCTGGCCAGGGCGAGCTCGATGCCCGCGCTGCTGAGCGTGCGGCCGACGGCCTGCTGGTCGGGGTCGCGGACCACCAGGCGCAGGACCGCACTGGCCGTCTCCTGGGTCGGCGCGTCGGGCCGGTCGGTGCGCACCAGCTCCCAGGACACCTCGCGCGGCCGGGACCCGGCCCGGGCGAGCGCGTCCTCCATCTGCGCCCGCACCAGCTCGGCCTTGCGCTCCACGTCCAGGCCGGTGAGCACGAACTCGACCTGGTTGCGGAACCCGCCGAACCGGTTGACGCCCACCTTCAGCGTCGGCGGCGGCGCCTCGCCCCGCACCCCGCCGATCCGGACCCGGTCCGGGCCGTCCTGGGCGAGGGTGACGGTGTCCAGCCGCGCGGTGACGTCCGGCCCCGCGTACCGGGCGCCGCCCGTCTCGTAGAGCAGCTGCGCGGTGACCGTGCCGACGTCGACCACGCCGCCGGTGCCGAGGTGCTTGGTGATGACGGAGGTGCCGTCGGCGTGGATCTCCGCCAGCGGGAAGCCGGGGCGGAGCAGGCGGCGCGGCTCGACGTCGCCGAAGAAGGCGTAGTTGCCGCCGGTGGCCTGGGTGCCGCACTCCAGGACGTGTCCGGCGACGACGGCTCCCGCGAGGGCGTCGTGGTCCCGTGGGGTCCAGCCGAAGTGGGCGGCGGCCGGGCCGGTGACCAGGGCGGCGTCGGTGACCCGGCCGGTCACCACGACGTCGGCGCCGGCCCGCAGGCAGGCGGCGATGCCGAAGCCGCCGAGGTAGGCGTGGGCGGCGAGCGCGCCGGGGTGCGCGGCGGTCAGGTCGTCGCCCTCGACGTGCGCGACGCGCACCGGCAGCCCGAGGCGCTCGGCCAGCTCGCGGACCCGGGCGGCCAGGCCCGCCGGGTTGAGCCCGCCGGCGTTGGCGACGATCCGCACGCCGCGCTCGTGGGCGAGGCCCAGGCACTCCTCGAGCTGGCGCAGGAAGGTGCGGGCGTAGCCGGCCTCGGGATCCTTCAGCCGGTCACGGCCCAGGATCAGCATGGTCAGCTCGGCGAGGTAGTCGCCGGTCAGCACGTCGAGCTCGCCGCCGGTGAGCATCTCGCGCACGGCGTCGAAGCGGTCCCCGTAGAAACCGGAGGCGTTGCCGATGCGCAGGGGCGGCGGCACGGTCACGCCGCCTCCCTCGGGGCGCGGCCGCCGCCGGGCGGCCCGGCGAAGCACTGCGCGATGTCCAGCCACCGGTCGGCGTCCGGGCCCTCCGCGCGCAGGTCCAGGTCCGCGCGGTGGGCGCGCCGGGTGACCAGCAGGCAGAAGTCCGGCCCCGGCCCGGTGACCCGCTGCGCGGCGTCCTCGGGCCCGAAGGTCCACACCTCGCCGTCGGGGAAGGCGAGTTCGAGGCGGAACTCCTCGGCGGGCACCGCCAGGCCGTTCACCAGGAAGGCGAAGTCACGGGTCCGCGCCCCGAGCCGTGCGATGTGCCGCAGCCGCCCGGTGGGGCGGCGGGTGACGCCCAGCGCGTCGGCGACGTCCTGGCCGTGGGCCCAGGTCTCCATCAGCCGGGCGGTGGCCATCGAGGCGGCCGACATGGGGGGCCCGAACCACGGGATCTTCGCGCCCCGCGGCACCCGCCGCAGCGCCTCCTCCAGCGCCGCGCGGCCCTCCCGCCAGCCGGCCAGGAGCTCCGCGGGCGGCTTCCGGGCGCCCAGCGCGGCCTGCGCGTCCATGTACCCGTCGACGTCCGCGAGGGCCCGCTCGACCTCCGCGCGGAACGCCTCCTGGTCGCCGATGGCGGCCAGCGCGGCCCGGTCGGTCCAGGCCAGGTGGGCGATCTGGTGGGCGACGCCCCAGCCGGGCGCGGGAGTCGGGGCCGCCCACCGGGCGTCGTCCACCTCCGCGACGAGGGCGTCGAGTTCCTCGAACTCCTCACGCATGTCGTCGATCACCGACGACGTCGGATCGTCCATCTTCGGCGTCCTGCTCCCTCCGGGCACGGCGATGTGCGGGGTGGTGCGCTCCGGAGCATGGCAGCGGGACGGGAAACAATCAAGCGTGCATGCTTGATTTTTTGCGCCTGCTTTTTGCGGCGTCGCGGGAACGGCAGGCGGCCCCGCGCGGGGCCGGCAGGCGGCCGCGCGGGGCCGGCAGGCGTGCCCGCGCGGGGCCGGGTCAGGACGCGGTGAGGTCCAGCACGCCGACGGTCTGACCGCCGCTGACCTCGCCGGTCTTCCGGAAGCCCAGCCCGAGGTAGAACCCCTCGGGCCCGTCCTCCCCCGGCTCCCAGGTGACGTGGCAGAGCGAACCGCCCCGCCGCCGGATCTCCTCCGCCACCGCCCGCACCGCGAAGGCGCCGTAGCCGCGCCGCTGCTCGCCCTCGGCGATGTTCAGCCGCCACAGCCCGGACCGGACGTCGCGGCGGCTGCCGTCGTCGAGCCAGTCGATGTCGAGGAACGCCATCAGGAACCCCACCGGCCGTTCCCCGTCGAGGATCAGCCGCGGCCAGGCGCTCTCCGGGGACACGTACGCCTCCGCCAGCGACTTCACCACCGGCGACACGAACCGCCGTTGCGCCGGCGCCACCTCGATCGCGACCGCCGCGTCGAAGTTCCGCGCCGTCACCGGCTCCAGCCTCAGTCCCTCGTCCATGCGGGCACCCTAGGCGGTCGGCGGGCACCCGGCCGGTGTTTTTCCCGCCGCCTCGGCCGGGTACGGGCCGCGCGCCTACGCCGTGTCCGACGGCTTCAGCTTCACCGCACCGACCTGGGTGCGGACCGCGCCCATGCTGGCGGCGACGACCAGGCCAATCGCGGCGGCCTGGGCGACGCCGAGGGTCTGGTGGAGGATCAGGAAGCCGGCGAGGGCGGCGACCGCGGGTTCCAGGCTCATCAGGATGGAGAAGGCGGAGGCCGCGAGGGTGCGCAGGGCGATCAGTTCGAGGGTGTAGGGGAGCACGGACGACAGGACCGCCACGCCCGCGCCGAGGCCCACCGTCACCGGGTCGAGGAGTTCGGCGCCCGCGGAGCCGACGCCCAGCGGGAGGACGAGCAGCGCGGCGAGGGCCATGGCGATGGCCAGCCCGTCGGCCTGGGGGAAGCGGCGGCCGGTGCGGGCGCTGAAGACGATGTACCCCGCCCACATGACGCCCGCGCCCAGCGCGTACGCCGCGCCCACCGGGTCGAGGCCGGAGAAGTCGCCGCCGCCGAGCAGGAAGACGCCGGCCAGCGCCAGTCCCGCCCACAGCAGGCTCACCAGCCGCCGGGAACTGATCACGGAGAGCGCCAGCGGGCCCAGCACCTCGAGGGTGACCGCCAGGCCCAGCGGCATCCGGTCGGCGGCCTGGTAGAAGAGGCCGTTCATGCCCGCCAGGGTCGCGGCGAAGGCGATCACCGTGCCCCAGTCGGCCCGCGAGTAACCGCGCAGCCGGGGGCGGCAGACGATCAGCAGCAGCACGGCCGCGACCACCAGGCGGATGGCCACCACACCCAGGGCGCTGGTGCGGTCCATCAACTGCACGGCCAGCGCGCTGCCGAACTGCACCGAGACCACGCCGCCCATCACCAGGCCGACCGGGCCGAGCGCGGAGCGGCCACCGGCCTCGGGAGCGGGGGCGGGCGAGGAGGCGGGGGCGGGCCCGGCTCCGGTCGCCGTGGCGCCCGCGAGGGGCCGGTCGGTGCGGGGTGCGTTCACGAGGTGCCGTCCTGGTGGGTGCGCGGTGGTGCGGGAGGGTCGTCGGTCATGAGGGTAAGCGTCGAATGTCAGCTGCGTAAAACCGTTTCAGTCCTTACGCGGCGCCTGGTCCAGTGCCTGGTCCAGGACCTCCGCCAGGTGGCGGGCGCGCTCACCCGCCAGGTGGTCCAGCTGGGTGCGGCAGGAGTAGCCGTCGGCGAGCAGCACGGCGTCCTCCCCGGCGGCGCGGACGGCGGGCAGCAGCTGGTCCTCGGCGCAGGCGACGGACACCTCGTGGTGGCCGCGCTCGAAACCGAAGTTGCCGGCCAGGCCGCAGCAGCCGCCGGAGAGGTCGCCGGTGAGGCCCGCCGCCTCCCGCAGCCGGCGGTCGGCGGCGTCACCGAGGACGGCGTGCTGGTGGCAGTGGGTCTGGCCGGCCACCGGGCGGTCCAGGCGGGGCGGCGTCCAGTCGGGGGCGTACCGCTCCAGGGCCTCGGCGAAGGTGACCACGGCGGCGGCCAGCCGCTCGGCGCGCGGGTCGTCGGCCAGCAGCTCGGGCAGGTCGCTGCGGAGCGCGGCCCCGCAGCTCGGTTCGAGGACCACGACGGGGAGGCCGGCGTCGAGCACCGGTTCCATCAGGTCGAGGGTGCGGCGGAGCACCGTGCGGGCCCGGTCGAGCTGGCCGGTGGAGAGGTAGGTGAGGCCGCAGCAGACCCTGCCGCGGCGGCGGACGGCGGTGGTCAGGACGGCGAGGGCGCCGCCGGGGCCGGTGGTCCGGCCGTCGGCGATCCGCGGGCCGCCCGGCCGGGTCACCGGCGGCAGGACCACCGTCAGCCCGGCGGCCTCCAGCACCCGTACGGCGGACCGGCCGACGGAGGGCGAGAGGTGGTCCGTGAAGGTGTCGGGCCAGAGCACGACGGTCCGCCCCTCGCCGGGGTGAACGCCGTCCCGCGCAGACTCCCCCTTCCACAACCCCTGGGGGTGAACGCCTTCTCGCGCGTACTCCCCCTTCCACACCCCCTCAGGGTGAACGCCGTCCCTCCGAGGGCTCCCCGTCCACACCCCCCGCGGGTGAACCCCACCCCCCGTGCGCCTGCCCCACCATCGGGTGAACGTCTCGGTGGCGAGGCGCGGGACGGGCCGCTCCGGCGCCACCCCCGCGAGCCGCTTGCCCGCCGCCGCCAGCGGCCGCACCGAGGCCAGCGCGTTGACCACCCCCGCCAGCCGCGTCCGGGCCACCGCCCGCAGCCACACCGGCAGCCACCCCAGGGCGTAGTGCGCGGCCGGCCGGCGCCGTCCCGCGTAGTGGTGGTGCAGGAACTCCGCCTTGTAGGTGGCCATGTCGACGCCCACCGGGCAGTCGCTGCGGCACCCCTTGCAGGACAGGCAGAGGTCCAGCGCGTCGCGGACCTCCTCGGACCGCCACCCGTCGGTGATCACCTCGCCGGCCAGCATCTCGTGGAGCAGCCGCGCCCGGCCCCGGGTGGAGTGCTCCTCCGCCTCGGTCGCCCGGAACGACGGGCACATCACCCCGCTCCCCGCCACCGTGGTGGTGCGGCACTTGGCGACACCCACGCAGCGCCGCACGGCCGCGCGGAAGTCGCCGTTGTCGGCGGGGTAGCCGAACTCCACGTCGACCGGCTCGCGGGGCAGCACGGCGAACCGGAGGTTGGCGTCCAGCGGTTCCGGGCGGACCAGGACACCCGGGTTGAGCAGGCCGTCCGGGTCCCACACGCCCTTGGCCCGCTCGAACAAACGCACCGCCTCCGCCCCGTACATCCGCTCCAGCAGCTCGGCCCGCGCCATCCCGTCGCCGTGCTCCCCGGAGAGCGAGCCGCCGTGCGCGACCACCAGGTCCGCCAGTTCCTCGGAGAACCGGCGGTAGCGCGCGACGCCCCGCTCCGTCAGCAGGTCGAAGTCGACGCGGACGTGGACGCAGCCGTCCCCGAAGTGCCCGTACGGGATGCCGCGCAGGCCGTGCTCGGCCATCAGGCGGCGGAAGTCCCGCAGGTAGGCGCCCAGGCGCGCGGGCGGCACCGCGCAGTCCTCCCAGCCGGGCCAGGCCTCCGTGCCGTCCGGCATCCGGGTGGCGGTGCCGGAGGCGTCCTCGCGGATGCGCCACAGGGCGCGCTGCGCGGCCGGGTCGGTGACCACCAGCGCGTCGAGCACGTCGGCCGCCCGCACGATCCGCTCGGCGCGGGCCCGCGCCTCGGTCCCGTTGGCCCCGCCGGTCTCCACGAACAGCCAGGCCCCGCCCCGCGGCAGCCCCTCGGCGGACGGCACCAGATCGGTGGCCATGCCCTCCACGGTGAGCGGGCGGTGCGGCAGGAGGCTTGCGGCGGCCTGCGCGGCGGCCGACTCGTCGGCGTAGCCGAGCACCGCCAGCGCGCGGGCCGGCGGCGACTCCACCAGGCGCACCGTGGCCTCCGTCAGCACCCCGAGGGTGCCCTCGGAGCCGCAGAACGACCGGGCCACGTCGCCGCCGCGCTCCGGCAGCAGCGCGTCCAGCGCGTAGCCGGAGATCCGGCGCGGCGGCCCGGTCGCGAACCCGGTCCGCAGCAGGGCCAGTTCGGCGTCGACCAGGTCCATCAGGCCGTCCGGCGCGCCGCGCCGGCCGCGGCCGAGGCGGAGCCGGGCGCCGCGCGCGGTGAGCACCGTCAGCGACTCGACGTTGTCCGCCGTCGTCCCCCAGGCCACGGAGTGGGAGCCGCAGGAGTTGTTGCCGACCATTCCGCCCAGCGTGCACCGGCCGTGGGTGGAGGGGTCGGGCCCGAACCGCAGGCCGTGCGGGGCGGCGGCCTCCTGCAGCCGGTCCAGCACCAGCCCCGGCTGCACGACGGCGGTGCGGGCCTCCGCGTCCACCGACACCAGGCGGTTCATGTGCCGGGTGAGGTCGAGCACCACGCCGGTGCCGGTAGCCTGCCCCGCGATGGAGGTCCCGCCGCCGCGCGGCACCACCGGGACGCCGTGCTCCCGGCACACCTCCAGCACCGCCGCCACGTCGTCGGCGTCGCGCGGGGCGACCACGCCCAGCGGCACCCGCCGGTAGTTGGAGGCGTCCATGGTGGTCAGCGCGCGGGCCGTCGCGTCGAATGCGACCTCGCCGCGGACCGCGGCGCGCAGCGCCGTCTCCAGAGCGTGCGTGTCCCCGGTTCCCGAAGCGTGCATCCCCCCAGCATGCCCCGCGCGGACGGCCCCGGCAGGCGCGGGTGCCGGACCCTCCGTCAGAACGCGGACACGGCACCGTCGGGCGTGGACACGGCGTCTCAGCGGCCGGACCGCGTTTCGTCCGGGTTTCGCGAACGGCTACGCTCGCGCACGTGGCTGAGATCCAGATTCCCGCTGACATCAAGCCCGCCGACGGACGATTCGGCGCTGGCCCCTCCAAGGTGCGGACGGAGGCGCTGAACGCTCTCGCCGCGACCGGTACCTCCCTGCTCGGCACCTCCCACCGCCAGGCCCCGGTCAAGAACCTGGTCGGCAAGGTGCGGGAAGGCATCCGCGAGCTGTTCTCGCTCCCCGAGGGTTACGAGGTGGTCCTCGGCAACGGCGGCTCCACCGCGTTCTGGGACGTGGCGACGCACGGTCTGATCGAGAACCGTTCGCAGCACCTCACCTTCGGCGAGTTCTCCTCCAAGTTCGCCAAGGCCTCCAAGCTCGCCCCGTGGCTCGGCGACCCGACGCTGGTCTCCGCGGAGCCGGGCGACCACCCCGAAGCCAAGGCCGAGCCGGGTGTCGACGTCTACGCCTTCACCCACAACGAGACCTCCACCGGTGTCGCCATGCCGATCCGCCGGGTGGCGGGCGCGGACGAGGGCGCGCTGGTGCTGGTCGACGCGACCAGCGGCGCGGGCGGTCTGCCGGTCGACGTCTCCGAGACCGACGTCTACTACTTCGCCCCGCAGAAGTCCTTCGCCTCCGACGGCGGCCTGTGGATCGGCGTGTTCTCCCCGGCGGCGATCGAGCGCGCCGAGCGGATCCACGCCTCCGGCCGCCACGTCCCGGAGTTCTTCTCGCTGCCGACGGCGATCGACAACTCCCGCAAGAACCAGACGTACAACACGCCGGCGCTGTCCACCCTCTTCCTGCTGAACGAGCAGCTCGAGTGGATCAACGGCCAGGGCGGCCTGGACTGGGCCGTCTCCCGCACGGCGGAGTCCTCGCGGACGCTGTACGGGTGGGCGGAGGCGTCGAAGTACGCGACGCCGTTCGTGACGGACCCGGCGAAGCGTTCGCAGGTCATCGGCACGATCGACTTCGCCGAGGAGATCGACGCGGCGGCCGTGGCGAAGGCGCTGCGCGCCAACGGCATCGTGGACACGGAGCCGTACCGGAAGCTGGGCCGCAACCAGCTGCGGGTGGCGATGTTCCCGGCGATCGACCCCGCCGACGTCGCGGCGCTCACCGCCTGCGTCGACCACGTCATCGACCACCTCTGATCCGCCCCGGACCCTCGTAGGTCCACGACGAGACGGCGCCGCGTTCCGACCGAACGCGGCGCCGTTTCCCGTGCGTCGCTTCCCGTGCGCCGCTTCCTCACGCGCCGCCCGCCAGGGCTTCCGCGCCGCCCCGACGGGGCCCGCGCGTCCCCCGGGCGGGTTCAGCCGGCCGGGGCCGGCTGAACCTCCCGGTCGCGGGGGATCACGTGGAGCCTCGGGTGGGCGCCCCGCCAGGTGACGGAGAGGCGGAGGTGCCCGACGCGGGCCAGGGCGATGCCCACGGCGACCGCGGAGACCGCGGCCACCGCCCCGCACACCGCGAATCCGGCGCGCGGCCCGTAGACGTCCGTGGCCCATCCCGCGAGCGGCGCCCCGATCGGCGTGCCGCCCAGGAAGACCATCATGAAGAGCGACATCACCCGCCCCCGCATCGCCGGCTCGGTCGCCATCTGGATGCCGGTGTTGGCGGTGACGTTCACCGTCATGCTGAACGCGCCGATCGGCACCAGCAGCACCGCGAACATCCACATCTCGGGGCTGAGCGCCGCCGCCACCTCCAGCACGCCGAAGGCGAGCGCCGCCGCGATCAGCAGCCGCAGCCGGGCGTGGCCGCGCCGGGCGGCGAGCAGCGCGCCGACCAGCGAGCCGACGGCGATCAGCGTGTTGAACAGCGAGTAGCCGCCCGCCCCGGTGTGGAAGACGTCGTCGGCGAAGGCGGACAGGACGACGGGGAAGTTGAAGCCGAAGGCCCCGACGAAGCCGATCAGGACGATCGTCCAGTACAGGTGCGGCCGCCCGGAGACGTAGCGGATGCCCTCGCGCAGCTGGCCCTTGGCGCGCGGCGCCCGCTCCACCGGGTGGAGTTCCCGGTCCCGCATCATCAGCAGGCCCGCGATGGGCGCGGCGAACGAGAGGCCGTTGATCAGGAACGCCCAGCCCGTGCCCATGCCGGTGATCAGCACACCGGCCACGGCGGGCCCGACCAGGCGGGCGGACTGGAAGTTGGCGGAGTTGAGGCCGACCGCGTTCTGGAGCTGGCCGGGGCCGACCATCTCGGAGACGAAGGTCTGCCGCGCCGGGTTGTCCACCACGGTGGCCATGCCGACCAGGAAGGCGGCCAGGTAGACGTGCCACACCTCGACGTGTCCGCTCAGCACGAGCGCGGCGAGGCCGAGGCCGGTGACGGCCATGGAGGACTGGGTGACGAGCAGGGTGGGCCGCTTGGGCAGCCGGTCGACCAGCAGGCCGCCGTAGAGGCCGAAGAGCAGCATGGGCAGGAACTGCAGGGCCGTGGTGATGCCGACGGCGGTGGACGAGCCGGTGAGGCTCAGCACCAGCCAGTCCTGGGCGATGCGCTGCATCCAGGTGCCGATGTTGGAGACGACCTGGCCGGCGAAGAAGAGCCGGTAGTTCCTGATCCGGAGCGAACTGAACATGGAGCCCCGGCGGGGCTCACGGGGGGTGGTGCGGTGGGGTCGGGGTGCGATCGGTGCGGGGGCGGAGTCTGCTCCGGATCCCGAACTCAAAAGGTCTCGCCTCCTTATGGCGTCCTGCTCACAGATGGGCGAGCTTCTCCAGCACCGGCGCCGCGGCACGGAGCTTCGCCCATTCCTCCTCGTCGAGTCCCTCGTCCACCAGCGACGCGAGGAACGCGTTCCTCTTGCGGCGGCTCTCCTCGAGCATCGCCTCGGCCGCGTCGGTCTGGGAGACGACCTTCTGCCGGCGGTCGTCCGGATGCGGCTCCAGACGGACCAGCCCCTTCGCCTCGAGCAGGGCGACGATGCGGGTCATGGACGGCGGCTGCACGTGCTCCTTGCGGGCCAGCTCGCCGGGGGTGGCCCGGCCGCACCGGGCGAGCGTGCCGAGCACCGACATCTCGGTGGGGCTCAGCGACTCGTCCACCCGCTGGTGCTTGAGCCGACGGGCCAGGCGCATCACGGCGGAGCGCAGGTCGTTCACGGCGTCCGCGTCGTCGCCGTGGGTGAGGTCCAGCATGTTCCTTAGCGTAACTCATTACTCAACCTAAGGAACACCCGAGGGGGCGGTTGACGGCAGGAGGGTGTGCGAGATCACCCGATCGAGTGGTCCCGGCCATGTGAACGAGACACCTTCGGGGAGCCGGCGCGACTCTCGTCCCCATGCAGACGACGCGGTCGACGGGCAGCACCGACTCCGGTGTGCTCAGCCTGCGTGTCGACGGGGACCTGCTCGACCGTCTCCGCACACACGCGGCGAGAAGCGGAATGAGCGTCCAGGACTACGTGGTCCGGACGCTCGTGAGGGACGACTTCGACCGGCGGTTCCGCGCCGCGGTCGAGGAGACGGAGAAGTTGTACGGCTACGGCCCCGCGCACGGGAACGCGGGGCCGTAGCCGGTCCGGGGGCCGCCAGGCGATGCACCTGGGCCGCCCGGGGTGGAGCAGGTGGATCAGGCGAGGCCGAGGGCCGGCATCAGGTAGTAGAAGACGAAGACCGCCGAGACCGCCCACATCGCCGCCGGGACGCCCTTGGCGCGGCCGGTCGCCAGGCGCAGCACCGCGAAGGTGATGAAGCCCAGGCCGATGCCGGTGGTGATGGAGAAGGTGAACGGCATCGCCAGCATGGTGATGAAGGCCGGGATCGCGATCGACCAGTCGCTCCAGTCGATCTCCTTGATGTTGCCCGCCAGGATCAGGAAGCCGACGGCGACCAGCGCCGGGGTGGCGGCCTGCGAGGGCACCATGGTGGCGACCGGGGTCAGGAAGAGCGCGACGGCGAAGAGAGCGCCGCTGACCACGTTGGCGAAACCGGTGCGGGCGCCCTCGCCGACACCGGCGGTGGACTCCACGAAGCAGGTGGTGGCCGAGGAGGAGGTGGCGCCGCCGGCGGCGACCGCGATGCCGTCGATGAACAGCACCTTGTTCATGCCGGGCATCTGGCCCTGGGCGTCGGTCAGCTTCGCCTCGTCGCTGATGCCCATGATCGTGCCCATGGCGTCGAAGAAGCAGGACAGCAGGACGGTGAAGACGAAGAGCACGCCGGTGAGGATGCCGACCTTCTCGAAGCCGCCGAAGAGGCTGACCTGACCGACCAGGCTGAAGTCGGGGGCGGCGAAGGGGTTGCCGGGCCACTCGGGCGTGGTCAGGCCCCAGCTCTTCACGTCGGCGACGGCGTGGATGACCATCGCGACCACGGTCATCGCGACGATCGAGATCAGGATGGCGCCGGGCACCTTGCGGATCATCAGCGCGAAGGTGAGCAGCACGCCCAGGACGAAGACCAGGACCGGCCAGCCGAGGAGCTGGTTGCCGACACCGAGCTGCAGCGGGACGGTGGTGTTCGCGGCGTCCGGCATCCGGGTGACGAAGCCGGAGTCGACCAGACCGAGCAGCAGCACGAACAGGCCGATGCCGATGGCGATCGCCTTGCGCAGCCCGAACGGCACGGCGTTCATGACGCGTTCCCGCAGACCCGAGGCGACCAGCAGCATCACCACGAAACCGGCCAGCACGACCATGCCCATGGCGTCCGGCCACGACATCCGCGGCGCGAGCTGCAGGGCGACCACGGTGTTGACGCCGAGGCCCGCGGCGAGGGCGATCGGGACGTTGCCGATGACGCCCATCAGGAGGGTGGAGAAGGCCGCGGAGAGCGCGGTCGCGGTCACCAGCTGGGCGTTGTCCAGCTGGTTCCCGTACATGTCCTTCGCGCTGCCCAGGATGATCGGGTTCAGCACGATGATGTACGCCATCGCGAAGAAGGTGGCGAAGCCGCCGCGGACCTCACGGGACAGGGTGCTGCCCCGCTCGGAGATCTTGAAGAAGCGGTCGAGGGCGCCGAACCGGGGCTGCTGGCCCGGCTGCTCGGGCGCGGTGGCCGTGGCGGTGGCCGAGGTGGACATACGGGACCTCAGATGTGCATGGGGGCTGGGGGTCCGTCCGGCGGCTCTCGTAGGTTTCTACGACGCATATCAGCCAGGCGGTGTCTCCAACAGTATGAACATATAAACCTCGCGTTAGCGAATCTCCGGGCATGCAGGTGAGGAAGGTCGAAAGCGGGTGCGAGGTGCCTCGTAGACTGACGCCATGGCGAAGTGGACCCCCAAGCACGAGGCGCCGGAGCCCCTGGAGGGGCCCGTGGTAGCCACCATCACCGGCGGCACGATCCTGTGGTTCGTCCTCTTCCTCGTCCAACTCCCCTTCTACGGCTGGTTCGACGACAACGGGCACGCGTGGTGGGTCTGGACGTGCCTGGCCGGCGGCGGGCTCGGCCTGATCGGCATCTGGTACGTCCGCAAACGCGATGCCGCGCTCCGGCGCGCCGCGGCGGAGCGCCACCCCGCTCCGTGACCCAATTCACGCCACCTCCCCCACGCTGACGCCCCGTCCGCCACGGCGCAACCGGCACGGTCCGGGCGGCGTACCCCGGGTGGCCGGGTGGCCGGGTCAGCCGGTGCGGCGACGGCGGGCGGCGGCCCAGAGCCCGACGACCACGGCGATCAGCGCCACGCCACCGAGGGTGATACCGCCGGAACCGCCGGGCGCGGTCCCGGCGGGAGCGCCCTCCGCCGGGGACGGCGCGGGCCGGCCGGACGCGTCGGGTCCGGCCCCCCGCGGCGCGGGCCGGGCCACCACCCGGCTGCGCTCCCCCTCGCTGCCGAACAGCAGCCGCGTCCCGTCCGCGGTGAACGCGAGCGACTCCCCCTGTCCCTGGAACGGCGGCGACAGGCGCTCCCGCTCCTCGGGCCGCCCCGCGTTCCAGTCCAGCAGGACGCCCTCCAGGTAGCCCCGCACCGCCAGCAGCGACCCGTCCGGCGAGAACGCCGCGTCCGTCGCCCACACCCCCACCTCGGCCACCGGCCGGAAGACGTTCACCCCCGACGCGGACAGCCGCTCCGGTCCGGCGAAGAGCCGCCCGTCCCCGTCGCGCCGCTTGTCGACGATGTAGACCCGCCCGGTCCGGGGGTGGACGGCCAGCGACTCGGCGTCCCGCGCCCCGCCCTCGTACCGCACCACGTACTGCGTGGCCCGCACCGTGGCGTCCCGCAGCTCCTTCGGCTCGGGGAAGGCGTAGATCCAGACGTGGTCCCATCCGCCGTCGAAGTTGTCGCCGATGTCCCCGACGTACACCCGCCCGTCCGGGCCGACCGACACCGCCTCCACGTCCCGCGCCTGCCCGACCCCCGCGAGCGTGACGGTGGCCACCGTGCGGCCCGTGCGGCCGTCCACGGCGAAGACCCGGGAGCCGTCGTCGCTGTCGTTGTGCGTCCAGTAGATCCCCGGATGGCGGCGGGAGGCGGCCAGGCCGCTGGACTCGGTGATCCGCGGGTCCTGGAGGGTGAAGCCCCCGTCCGTCTCCTCCGCCGCGGCGGGCGCGGCACCGGCGGGGCCGACCGCCCCGCAGGCGGCGGCCAGGACGACGGCCCCGGCGCGGGACGCGAGCGATCGACGCAGCATGCGCCCAGTGTCCCCCCTCACGTCGCGTCGTGGGCCGGGAACGGGGCATCATGATCGGATGCTCAGGTTCATGCCCGTCGGGGACTCCATGACGATCGGCAGCGCGGGGGAGCACACCTGGCGCTACCGCATGTGGCAGCACCTGCGGGCCACGCTGGACGCCCCCTTCCGGATCGTCGGGCCCCGCGAGGCGCTCCACGACCCGGTCACCGACGGCCCCGACTCGTACGCGTACGCGCCCGGTGTCGACCCGGCGTTCCCCCGGGCCCACCTGGCCGGCTGGGGCGAGGGGTGGCACCACATGCTGCCGCTGATCGGCGACGCCGTCCGCGCGCACCGGGCCGACGTGCTGCTGATCTCGCTGGGCCTGATCGACCTCGGCTTCTACACCAACGCCCGGCAGACGGCCGACAACGTCCGCCGCTTCGTGATCGACGCGCGCGAGGCCCGGCCGGGGGTGCGGATGGTGATGCTCCCGGTCATCCCCAACGTCCGCGCCGCCGGGGACGAGGACTTCGCCCGCGAGGTGGCCCGCTTCAACGAGCTCCTCGCCAAGGAGGTCGCCGAGCTGCACACCGATCCCTCCCCCGTCCTGCTCGCCCCCGTCCCGCCCGGCTGGGACATCGACCACGACACCTACGACGGCACCCACCCCAACGCCGCGGGCGAACACAAGCTGGCGGCGACCTTCGCCGACACCATGTACGAGGCGTGGGAGCTGGGAGAGCGGTACGAGCCCGTCCCGGAGTGACGCCGAGTCCCTCTTGCCCCACGCCCCGTCAGGGAGTTGGCTGGGGGACCATGAAGTACACACAGCTGGGACGCACGGGTCTCAAGGTCAGCCGGCTGGTCCTCGGGACCATGAACTTCGGACCGCAGACCGACGAGGCCGACAGCCACGCGATCATGGACGCGGCGCTGGACGCCGGGATCAACTTCTTCGACACGGCCAACGTGTACGGGTGGGGCGAGAACAAGGGCCGCACCGAGTCGATCATCGGCAGCTGGTTCGCCAAGGGCGGGGACCGCCGCGACAAGGTGGTGCTGGCCACCAAGGTCTACGGCAACATGAGCGCCGACGAGAGGCCCTGGCCCAACCACGACCGGCTCTCCGCGCTGAACATCCGCCGGGCCGTGGACGCCAGCCTCAAGCGGCTGAACACCGACTACATCGACCTGTACCAGTTCCACCACATCGACCGCCGGACGCCGTTCGAGGAGATCTGGCAGGCGATGGACGTCCTGGTCCAGCAGGGCAAGGTCCTCTACGTCGGGTCCTCCAACTTCCCCGGCTTCAAGATCGCCCAGGCCAACGAGGTCGCCTCGCGCCGCGGCGGCGGCACCACCATCGGCCTGGTCAGCGAGCAGTGCCTCTACAACCTGGTCGAGCGCCGCGCCGAGATGGAGGTGATCCCGGCCGCCCGCGACTACGGGCTGGGCGTGATCCCCTGGTCGCCGCTGCACGGCGGTCTGCTGGGCGGCGTGCTGAAGAAGGAGAGCGAGGGCAGGCGGCGGGCGAGCGGCCGCTCCGCCGACGCGCTGGCCAACACGGCCATGCGGGACAAGGTGCAGGCGTACGAGGACCTGCTCGACAAGCACGGCATCGAGCCGGGCGAGGCGGCGCTGGCCTGGCTGCTGACCCGGCCCGGCGTCACCGGTCCGATCGTCGGCCCGCGCACCATCGACCAGCTCGAGTCGGCGCTGCGGGCGATCGAGCTGGAGCTCGGCGAGGAGGTGCTGGACGGGCTGGAGGAGATCTTCCCCGGCCCGGGCCCGACCCCGGAGGCGTTCGCCTGGTGATCCCCTGAGCCTCGGCCGTCGGCCGTGGGCCGTGGGCCGGCCTACCGGCCGACGGCCGAGGCGAGGGCGACGACGACGAACATCAGTACGAGCACACCGGCCATGATCCGGTTACGGGTCTTGGAATCCACGCCATCGAGGTTAACCGGACGCGTCCAGCGGCCAGCGGGCGACCGTCTCGTAGCGCGGCTGCTCGCCGGGGATCCCCGAGCGCGGCAGCCGGCTGCGGACCAGGGCCAGCTCGTCGACGGTCCAGGAACGGCCCCGGTAGCCGTCCAGGGCGTCCAGCAGCGGCCGGACGTCCGGCGGGACGGAGCCGCGGCCGGAGCGGGCGAGGGAGAGGTGCGGGCGGTACCGCCGGTGGTCCTCCATGCCGACGCCGGCCTTGCGGGCGGCGGCCTCGGTGCGCGAGGCCAGGAACCGCAGGTCCCGCACGTCGCCCCGCACCCCGGCCCAGACCGCGCGGCCCCGGCCGAACTGGCCCGCGCCGCCCAGGGCCAGCGCGAACGGCCCGGTGTGCGCCGCCGCGCGGGCCAGCCGCTCGCGCAGGGCGGGCAGCAGCTCCTCGTCGACCTCCCCGTAGAAGGCGAGGGTCAGGTGCCAGTTCCGGGGGGTGGTCCAGCGCAGGTCCCGCCCGGCGGGCAGCTCCCTGAGCGGGGCCACGGCCTCCGCGAGGTCCTGGATCACGTCCTGCGGGGGGAGCACGGCGGCGAAGAGGCGCATGGCACCAGGGTGACGGCGCGGGCGGCCCGGGCGCCATCCGCTTTCTCCGGCGAGCCGCCCGCTTCCGCGGCGCCTCCCGGTCCCGCGGCGCCTCCCGGTCAGTCGAACCAGCGTGCCGTGGCCAGTTCCTCGGTGCGGGTCGGGTCCTCCAGCAGGGCGGCGACCTCGAAGCGCCGCGGCCACTGGCGGGCCGCCCAGGCGAGCCCGGCGGCGACGCCCTCCAGGGTGGCCGCGTGGACGGTCCCGTCGGAGGTGAACCGCCAGTCCAGCTCGGTCCCGTCGACCACCAGCTCCTCGTGCTCCACGTACGACTCCGGCACGGCCGGGCCCAGCAGCGCCCGCACCGCCTCCGGGACCTCGTGCTCCACGCCCAGGGAGGTGACCGTGCCGGGGACCGTGTCGCCGAGGCGGCGTACCTGGAAGAGCTCCGAGAGACCGGCGGCCAGGCCCGGCCGCACCGGCAGCAGCGGGGTCCCGGCGATCAGCGGCAGCAGGTCGGGCGCGTCCGCGACCACCGCGTAGGCGGCGTCCACGACCTCCACCCGGCCGTCCACCACCGCGCGCAGCTCGTCCGGCAGCAGCCCCACCCGCTCGGGGTCGAGCTCGGCGAGCGCGCTGTACAGGCCGTGGAGCTGGGCCGACGTCACCCGGCGGTCCGGGTCGGCGAGGCGGTCGAGCAGTTCGGCGGGGCCGCCCGGCTCGTCGAGCAGCGCGGCCACCGTGGTGCGCACCCCGAGGGCGCGCAGGACCTGGGCGTCGTCGAAGCCGGTGGCGTCCGCCTCGTCGTAGAGGCCGCGCAGCAGCGGGTCGCCCCCGGCGGCGAGCAGGCCGGCCGGGCGGCGGCCGTCCAGCACCGGATGCCCGCGCAGCCACCAGGCGGTGTACGGGCGCACGGTCTCGTGGGTGCCGTCCGGCATCAGCACCCGCACCGGCTGGGTCAGGGCGTCGCGCAGCGGCGGGCGGGACAGCAGGGCGAGCGCCTCGGGCCAGTGGTCGTCGTCGACCAGTTCCAGGTCGCGGACGGCGACCAGCTCGGTGGCGACCGGCGGCACGGGGGTGCCGGGGAACCGGTCCAGGACGTCCTCGCACCACACGTCGACCGCGTCCAGCAGGCCCGCGTCGTCCGGCTCGGCGAAGTCCCCGTCGCGCGGCTCGAGTTCGTCCGGGTCGAGGACGACGTCGTGCGCGCGGACCAGGGCGAAGCCGGCCAGCACGCCGCACGCGGCGAGGGTCTCCTCGCCCCAGCGGTCGGCCAGCTCCTGGTCGACGGCGAGGAGTTCGCCCTCGCGGACGACGCGGGCGAAGGCGCTGCCGGGGAAGAGGAGTTCACCGGCGGGGGCGAGCTCGCCGTCCTCGTCGGGCAGCGCCAGGGCACCCAGCCAGGGCTCCTCGCCGGGCTCCAGGGCGGCGTCGCGGACCAGGGTGAGGACCAGGTCGGCGAGTTCGTCGGGGTCCAGGGCGTCCTCGTCCCAGCCGGCGCCCTCGTCGTCCAGCGAGGCCGCGACGGCGGCCCGGACCTGGCCGGTGGTGAGGACGGAGCGGGCGGTGGCGGGCAGCGCGCCCAGCTTCTCCAGCAGGGGATGGGCGGCGTCCGGGTGGGCGACCTTGAGCCCGAGGCGGCCGAGGAGTTCCGGGGCGACGCGCGGACCGTCGGGGGTGGGCAGCAGCACCTGGCGCGGCCCGATGACCGTCCGCCCGCCCCCGGCCAGCGGCACCGGCAGGCCGGTGAGCCGGTCCGGGTCGACGCCCAGCAGGCTGTCGTAGAGCCGGCGCCACCACGCGGGGGACTTCTCCAGCCCGGCCAGCCGGTCCACCGCCTCGGTCAGCGCGATCCGGGCGACGCCCAGCGACCGCAGCTCGGTACGGCGCTCCAGCCCGGCGGGCAGCAGGGTGGGCAGCACCTCGGCGAGGACCCGGACGGTCTCCGCGCCCGCGCCCTCGACGACTTCCGCGTCCCGGGGACGCAACGCCTCGGGGAGGTCGCTGTCGGAGCCGTCGCCGCGCGGCGGGAGGGCGGGCGGCAGGAAGGGCGTGCGGGGCAGGCGCTCCAGGACGGCGGCGCGCAGCGCGCCGTCCAGCTCGCTCCTGCCGAGCGGGCCGGGGACCAGGGAGATCAGGCCCTCGCCGACCGGACGCCAGGCGGCGAGCAGGTCGGTGTAGAGGGCGGCGGCGCGGTCCACCAGGAAGTCGGTGAGCGGCCCGGGGGCGACGTGGCGCCGGGTGGTGTCCAGCGGGAAGGTGGCGATCAGCAGGGCCGGGACGCCCAGCGGCTCGTCGCTCGGCGTCGGCGCGTGCACGACGGCCCGGGTGCGGGGGCGGGCGGGCGCGCCGGCCTCGTCGACCGGGACGGCCCAGGTCACCGACCAGTGCGGGCGCAGGCGTTCCTCGACGGGGCGGTCGGCGAGCAGCCGCTCGTCCAGTCCGCCGTGGTCGGCGACGACCCGCCAGACGGTGGCGGCGCCGGACCGGGAGTCCTCCACGACCACCCGGTCGCCCTCGGCGCGGCGGCTCAGCACCCGCGGCGGCTCCCCGTCGGTCTCGACGACGACCTCCGCGAGCCCCGGCAGGGCGAGCAGCAGAGCGTCGTCCACGGCGTCCAGCAGCCGCGTGGCCAGGGCCTCGGCTGCGGGGTCCCGCAGCGGGAGGATCACGGCGGTGTCGTACGGGTCGGGGGCGGTGCCCTCGGCCGGGAGGGGCAGGCGCAGCACCGGGACGTGGCCGTCGCGGCGGCGGATCTCCTCGGCGAGGCCCGCGCTGCCCTGGGCGCCGGCCTCGGCGGTGGCGAGGTCGCGGGACTCGGCGAGGGACCAGCGGACGCCGCCGTGGCGGGAGACCACGGCGGGCTCGTCGGTGACCGCGAGCACCGCGGCGAAGCCGACGCCGAAGCGGCCGACGGCGGTGTCGGTCCCGCGTTTGGCGGAGGCGCGGAGGGTGGAGAGCGACTCCACACCGGCCGCGTCCAGCGGGGCGCCGGTGTTGGCGGCGACCAGCACGCCGTCGCGCAGGGTGAGGCGGAGACGGCCGGGCGCGCCGGCGCGGGCGGCGGCGTCGGCGGCGTTCTGGGCGAGCTCGACGACCAGTCGGTCGCGGTAGCCGCCGAGGACCAGGTCCTCCTCGGCGTTGGCGTCCTCACGGAAGCGGGGAGGGGCGGTGGTCCAGGTGTCCAGGACGGCGCGGCGGAGGCGCGCCGTGCCGAACGGGTCCGGGGCTCCGGGGTCGGTGCTCGTCACGTTCACGGGAAGGAGGCTAACGCCACGGCGGGGCGGTCCACGACGTGAACCCGTTCACCTGCCCGTCACCGGGTACCTGCAGGATGGCGGGGTGAACACGAACCGGACGACGACCCCGACGACGACCCCGCCGACGACCCGGCCGACCGTGACGGTCGGCTTCGACCTCGACATGACCCTGATCGACTCCCGGCCGGGCATCCACGCCTGCTACACGGCGCTCGCGGAGCGCACCGGGACGTTCGTCGACGCGGATCTGGCGGTGACCCGCCTGGGGCCCCCGCTGGAGACGGAGCTGGCGTACTGGTTTCCCGAGGAGCGGATCGCGGAGGTCGCCGACCTGTACCGGTCGATGTACCCGCGGTACGCGGTCGCGGCGACGCCCGAGATGGCCGGGGCGCGGGCCGCGGTGGACGCCGTGCGGGAGGCGGGCGGCCGGGCCGTGGTCGTCACCGCCAAGTACGAGCCCAACGCCAGGCTGCACCTGGCGCATCTGGGGATCGACGCGGACGCGGTGATCGGCGGCCTGTGGGCGGAGGCCAAGGCGGACGCGCTGCGCGAGCAGGGGGCCACGGTCTACGTCGGCGACCACGTGGGCGACGTGCTGGGCGCGCGGCGCGCCGAGGCGCTGTCGGTGGCGGTGGCGACCGGCCCCTGCCCGGCCGAGGAGCTGCGCGAGGCGGGCGCCGACGTGGTGCTGGCGGACCTGTCGGAGTTCCCCGCCTGGCTGGCGGCCTACCTGCCGGAGCCGGAAGCCGCCTGAGCGGACGCCGCCCGGGCGGTGGCCGCCTCGCGCGCCGCGCGCGCCGCGCGGCGCCCGTCGGCGGCGGTCCGGAACACGCCGACGGCGGCGATCAGGAAGCCCACGCCCATCAGCATGCTCAGCAGGAACATGTGGACGGGGAACGGCGTGGTGCCCAGGAACAGGGGCGCCACGGTGACCAGGGTGGCCACCGCGCCGAGGACGAAGACGATTCCGCCGATGCGGACCAGGCGGTCGCCGGAATTCATTGGTGTTTGTTCGCGCACCCGACCAGGGTAGTTCCCAGCCAGGGGGAAACGGCCGGGGGACGACTTGTCCCCGGTACGGGGCCCCTTAGCCTGGAACAACCGGGAAACGGCCGCTTTGTCGGCCCCCACCCCCCACCGCAACCGATCAGTACGAGGACGAGGACGACGGACGTGCCCACCGGCAAGGTCAAATGGTTCAACAAGGAGAAGGGCTTCGGCTTCCTCTCCCGCGACGACGGCGGTGACGTCTTCGTCCACTCCTCGGTCCTGCCCGTCGGCGTCGAGGCCCTCAAGCCCGGCCAGCGGGTCGAGTTCGGCGTGGTGGCGGGCCAGCGGGGCGAGCAGGCCCTCGCGGTGAGCCTGCTGGAGCCCGCCCCGTCCGTGGCCGCGGCCCAGCGCCGTAAGCCGGCCGAGCTGGCCTCGATCATCCAGGACCTCACCACCCTGCTGGAGGGGATGGTGCCGGGCCTGGACCGGGGGCGTTACCCCGACAAGGCGGTGGGCAAGAAGGTCGCCGCGCTGCTGCGGGCGGTCGCCGACGACCTGGACGTCTAGGACCGGTCCGGCCTGTCCTGGGCCGGTCTAGACGTCCGCCGCGGGGAGGGTGAACGCGTCGGGCTTGAGGGCCGGGACGAGGCCCTGGTCCGCCGCGCGGTCCAGCAGGCCGCGGATCGCCGCGTACCCCTCCTCGCCGAGGTCCGCGGTGAACTCGTTGACGTACAGGGCGATGTGCTGGTCGGCGACGGCCGGGTCCATCTCCTGCGCGTGCTCCATCACGTACGGCCGCGCCGCCTCCGGGTCCGCCCAGGCGGCGCGCACCGAGGCGCGGGCGGCGTCGGCGAGGCGGTTCAGCGTGTCCGCGCCCAGGGACCGCCTGGCGATGATCGCGCCGAGCGGGATGGCGTGGCCGGTGGTGGCCTCCCAGTGCTCGCCCATGTCGGCCAGCTTGGTCAGGCCGTAGTTCCGGTAGGTGAACCGGGCCTCGTGGATGACGAGTCCGGCGTCCACCCGGCCGTCGCGGACGGCGGGCATGATCTCGTGGAACGGCATCACCACGATCTCGCCGACGCCGCCGGGCACCTCGGAGGCCGCCCACAGCCGGAACAGCAGGTAGGCGGTGGACCGCTCGCTGGGCACCGCGACGGTGCGTCCCGCGAGGTCGGCGGGGGCGGCGGCGTCCCGGGTGAGGACCAGCGGGCCGCAGCCCCGGCCGAGCGCGCCGCCGCAGGGCAGCAGCGCCCACTCGTCCAGCACGTACGGCAGCACCGCGTACGACACCTTCAGCACGTCCAGCTCGCCGCGCTCGGCCATGCCGTTGGTGATGTCGATGTCCGCGAAGGTGACGTCCAGGGCGGGCGCGCCGGGGATCCGGCCGTGGGCCCAGGCGTCGAAGACGAAGGTGTCGTTCGGGCAGGGCGAGTAGGCGATGCGGAGGGTGTCGGTCATGGTCTCCAGCTCCTCAGGACGGGCGCGAGTCGGGCGAAGGCGGTGGTGAGCGCCGCCAGCGCCTCGGGGATCCGCCAGGCGGCGCGGTCGCGGGGGCCGACGGGGTTGGAGACGGCCCGGAGTTCCAGCACCGGCACGCCGTGCGCGGCGGCCGCCTCGGCGACGCCGAAGCCCTCCATCGCCTCGGCCAGCGCGCCGGGGTGACGGGTGCGCAGCAGTCCCGCCCGAGCGGCGGTGCCGGTCACGGTGGAGGCGGTGAGCACCGGGCCCACGGCGGCCCCGGTGGCCTCGGCCGCGGCGCGGACCAGGGCGGGCGGCGGACGGTGGGTGACGGTGCCGAAGCCGAGCTCGGTGACGGGCAGGAAGCCGTCGGGGGTCTCCGCGCCGAGGTCGGCGGCGGTGATCTCGTCGGCGAGCACCAGGGAGCCGACGGGCGCGGCGGGCGCGAAGCCGCCGCCGATGCCGGCCGAGACGACCAGGCCGTAGGGCGCGCCGGCCAGGGCGGCCGCGGTGAGCGCGGTCGCGGTGGAGGCGGCGGCGAGGGCGGGGCCCACACCGGCGGCGAGGAGGTCGAGGGCGGCGCCGTCGCCGTCCTCCCGGGTCTGCCGTCCCGTGCCGTCGGGGAGGTGGCGCAGGGTCAGGCCGCCGGGCAGCCGGGACTCCCCGGCGCCGGGGCCGAACGCGCGGGCCACCGCGTCCCCTTCCGCGGGGACGGCGGTGGCCACGAGCACACGGGTCATACGTCGGTCCGGCAGGCGGTCAGTTGTCGCCGCGCTGCAGCTTGAACGTCCACAGGCCGGTGGTCTTGGCCTTGTCGTCCGGGTCGAGCGACTGGATGGCCACGGTGGTGGCGTTGCCCTGGGCGCCGTACTGGGAGCTGAAGAAGACGCTGGCCGGGATGGTCCGGTAGGTGCGGCCGCTGTCCTCGACGAGCGGGCGGCCGTTCATCAGGATCACCCAGCGGCTTTCCGCGATCTCCGGGTCCACGCCGAAGCGGACGGTCTCGTCCTGGTCGACGCGCAGGGTGCGGACGTCCTTGTCCTGGAGGCAGGTGGTCAGCTCCTCCTGCTTGATCTCCTTACCGTGGTCGAAGCAGGACGCCTCGGAGTGGACCGAGTCCGAACCCACGGTGACGGTGGCGACAGGGGACGGCTTGTCGCCGCAGGCGGTGAGGACGAGCAGCCCGGCGGAAACGGCGCCGACGGCGGCGACGGCTCGGCGGCGGCGCGCGGCGGAGTGCAACGAGGTCATGCCCGAAGGCTATCTGCCCTTGGCAACGACAAGGTCACGCGGGGTCGGCGAGCCGCCCGCCCGGGGACCCGCGACGCGCGCGCCACGAGCCGCCGCCGGGCCCGGACGCAGGCGGGGGCGGGGGCGGGGGCGGGCGGTGGGTCAGGAGTGGCCGAGGTCCTCGGTGGAGGAGTCGGCCGTGGCGGGGACGGAACCCTCGCCGGGGACGGTGACGGGGTGCAGGACCATCGACTCGACCCGCGTCTCGTCCAGCACCGGCGGCGCCGGCCGCGGCGCCTTCGGCATGACGGCCGCCTCCGAGTGCGCCCCGCACCCGTACCCGAGGGACACCACCCGTCCGTCCGCGGGCGAGAACTCGTTGGCGCAGACCCCGAAGGCCTGGCCCAGCGAGCCGCCCACCCGGGCGAGGAACCCGCAGCTCACGCAGGTGGCCGGTGCCGCCTGCGCCATCGGCGTCTTCGGTCCGAAGGAGTCCTCCCAGCGGTCGGCCGCGCTGTGCAGCCCGTACCGGGAGAGGACCCGCGCCCGCCGCAGCCCCAGTTCCTCGGCGACCGCCGCGATCGTGCCCCGCGCCGGGGAGACCGGCAGCTCGGCCGGCCCCGCGCCCGCGACCTCGGCGTCCTCCGCCTCCACCAGCGCGGCCATCTCGTCGGAGACCGCGGAGTTCGGCGCCGGCTCGTCCTCGCCGGTCCAGCCGGGCTCCAGCCGCAGGTCGTCCGCGTTGGTGGGCAGCAGGTCGCCCGGGCCGAGGTCGCCGGGGCGCAGCCGTTCGCTCCACGGCACCCATTCGGGGGCGAGCAGCGCGTCCGGCCCCGGCAGCAGCACCGACTCGTCCAGGGTGACGATCTTGGCGCGGGAGGCACGGGCCACCGTGACGGCCCAGCGCCAGCCGCGGTAGCCGGGTTCCCGGCACTCGAAGAAGTGCGTGACGACCCGGTCCCCCTCGGAGACCATGCCGACGTGCTCGCCGACGACTCCCGGGGCGGCCGTCTCCTCGGCTGCGGCGCGGGCGAGGTCGACGGCCTCGGCGCACAGGCGGTCGGGGGTGCGGCTTCGCGTTGTCGCTGCGCTCACAGGTATCGCTTCTCTCCTACGCCGTCTCACGGGTGCGCGCATACGGCGGCGGGGCGGACGGAGCGGACCGGAGGGCCGCGTCGACGTCCGCGCCCGATCGCGCTCGGGCGCACCTATGTCATCCATTCTGCGGGATGAAGTTCAGGCGCGCGGCCGAGTACAACCACCACGGCGCGCAACCGAACGCTACCTTCTCCGTGGCCGTCGGCCCACACCGGCGGGCGGTTCCGGCGATCTGGATCCTCCGCGGACGGTCCCGCCGGGCCCCCGACGGGGGTCCCGCGGGGGCCCGGCAGGGGTCCGGCAGGGGTCCGACATGGGTTCCTCGGGGGTCCGACGGAGGCCCGGCAAGGGTTCCTCCGGGGTCCGACGGAGGCCCGGCGAGGGGCCCTCGGGGGTCCGGCGCGGGCGTGGCGGGAGTCCGGCGGCCGGCCCCACCGTCCGAACCGCCCGGACGGAACAGCGCATAACCGCCGTCGGCGGGGCACTATGACGGAGTGGCAGCCGTACGCACGTCCCGCGCGAGCCGGGGACGGACCACCGGCGGAGCGGACCGCGACGGCGGAGCGCTCGGCGCCGTCGGGCGTGCGCTGAAGTCGCCGTTCCGCGGCGTGGGCCGGCTGATCCGCCGGGTCACCCACGCGCACGGCGCGGGCGAGTCGGGCCTCGGCAGGCTGATCGAGCTGCACGCGGTGAACGGCGCGGGCGACGTCCTGATCACCGTGGCGCTGGCCTCCACGGTCTTCTTCTCCGTCCCCACCGACGAGGCGCGCGGCCGGGTCGCGCTGTACCTGGCGATCACCATGGCGCCGTTCGCGCTGCTCGCCCCGGTCATCGGGCCGCTGATCGACCGCATCCCCTGGGGCCGGCGGGCCGCCATGGCGTGCGCGATGGGCGCGCGGGCGGTGCTGGCGCTGATCCTCACCGGGGCGGTGGCCGGGGGCGGCATCCAGCTCTATCCGGCGGCGCTGGCCGTGCTGGTGTGCTCCAGAACCTACGGCGTGGTGCGCAGCGCGGTGGTGCCGCGGCTGCTGCCCCGGCGGTTCTCGCTGGTCAAGGCCAACTCCCGGGTGACCCTCGGCGGGCTGGTGGCCACCGGCGTGGCCGCGCCGGTGGGCGCGGGGCTGCACCTGATCGGCCCCCGGTGGCCGCTCTACGCCGCGTGCGCCGTCTTCGTCGCGGGGACGATGCTGTCGCTGTCGCTGCCGAAGAAGGTGGACTCCGCGAAGGGCGAGGAACCGGCCCTGCTCGCGGCCGACCCCGAGCACCTGCACGGCCCGCACCGGCGCCGGCCGGAGGACCGGCCCCGGCTGGCGCTGCGCACGGTCGGCACCGGCGTCACCCACGGGCTGGTGGTGAACGCCTCGCAGCGGATCCTCTCCGGGTTCCTGCTGTTTTTCCTGGCGTTCCTGCTGCGCGAGCATCCGATGAGCGGGCAGTCCGTGGCGGTCTCGATGGGTGTCGTGGGCGTCTCGGCCGGCACGGGCAACGCCCTGGGCACGGCCGTCGGGGCGTGGCTGAGGGCGCGGGCGCCGGAGCGGATCATCGTGACGGTGGTCGCGCTGGTCGTCCTCGCGGCGGCGCTGGCGGCGGCGTTCTTCGGCGCGGCGATGGTGGCGGTCCTCGCGGGGGTCGCGGGCTTCGCCCAGGCGCTGTCCAAGCTGTCGCTGGACGCGATGATCCAGCGCGACGTCCCCGAGCAGGTGCGGACCTCGGCGTTCGCCCGGTCCGAGACGACGCTGCAGATGGCCTGGGTGGTGGGCGGCGCCATCGGCATCTCCCTGCCGCTGGTCGGCCCCCTCGGCCTCGCCGTCGCCGCGGCCGTCGTCGGCACCGGCTGGGCCGTCACCGCCCGCGGCCTCCTCCGCTCCGCCGGCTCGACGGGCCGCCACCTGGCCTGACGGTCGGCCTCCGCCGGGTCACAGGGCGCGCGCCGGTGCCGCCGTTCAGGGCCGGCGGCGGGCGGTGTGGAGGACGTAGAGGGCGGAGAGGACGGCGGCGACGCGCAGGACCACCGGGCCGGTCTCCGTGAGGGCGGCCGCGAGTTCGCCCTCGCGGAGGGGGGCGCCCCAGCGGCCTTCGCCACGGCCCCACAGCCAGGCGATGCCGCCCGCGACGGCGGTGCCCGGCATGATCATCAGCGCCCACCGGGTCTCCGCGGGACCGAGCCGCCGGGAGCCCCACACCACGAGCCAGCCCAGCGCCAGCGGGATCAGGTGCCCCACGGCCGCCCCCGCGATCAGCAGCGCGGCCGCCGTCACCAGGACGGGGCTGCCGAGGCCGCGCCCGGTGCCGGCGCTCCGTTTGCGCGTGGCCAGGCCGAACCAGCGCCGCCGGGGCGCGGCGGCCACCGCCGCCGCCTCCGCCCCGGGGGCGGCGGCACCGGAGGCGGCACCGGGGGCGGCGGTCCCGCCGTCCCGCTTCTCGCGCGGCGGGGGCTTGAGCATCTCGGGGATCTCCACGCCGCCGGTGAAGCCCGGGACCTCGTCCGCCCCGGCGGCGGGGTCCACCCGCCACCAGTCGGCCGCCGGGGCGGCGGCCGGCACCTCGTCGGTGCGCTGCTTCGGCACGCTCCTGCGCAGACCCCACAGCCGCCCGCCGCCCGCGCGGGCGCCAGACAGCGGCTCCGAGTCCGGCTCCGGCGCCGGCGCCGACGCCGGGTCGGGTGCCCGGTCCGACGGCCGCCCGGGGGCGGGGGGACCCGCCCGTTCCGCCCGTTCCGCCCGTCCAGGGGAGGGCGGCGGCGTGGGCGCCGCCGGGTCGGGCTCCTTCCGCTGGGCCGGGACCGGGCCGCCCGCCGCGGCGACCACCGCGTCGGGCGGCCCGATCCGGTCCAGGATCCGCTTCACCGCGGCCGGGCTGTCGCCCATCGCCTTGGCGCGCCGCCGGTCGATCTCGCCCCGCAGCTCCGTCACCAGTCGCATCCGTGCCGCCGACGGCAACTGCCGTTGCTGGGCGATGTCACCGACCCGGCTCAGGTAGTCGTAGACCAGCCGGTCGCTCTCGATACCCACCCGCTCCACCTCCCGTGAACACCGCCCGCGCGCCCGCCCCGCGCACCCCCGGGCCGCCCTCCGGGCACGCTAGCGCAGACGTCCCGTCACCATCCCCGGACGCGGCCCGGGACACTCCCGGACCCGCCGCCCTGCCTGCCCCTCCACAGCCCTGCCCGGGCAGTGACGGTCCCACCCACTACCGTTGGGCGGATGAGCACCGAGGAGAAGCCGGCGGCAACCCCCCGTTCCCTCGCGGAGGCGTTGCGCGCCCGGGACGACGCGTCGTTGTCCGCGCTGCTGCGCGCCCGCCCCGATCTGGTGACCCCCGTCCCCACCGACCTGACGCAGCTGGCCACCCGGGCCGGCACCCGCGCCTCCGTGACGCGCGCCCTGGAGCGGCTGGACCGCTTCACGCTGCAGACCGCGGAGGCGCTGGCCGTCGCCGCCGACCCCGCCTCCTACGGGGAGCTGCTGCGGCTGATGGCCGGCGAGCAGGGCGACGACCCGGAGGCCGCCGAGTCGCCCGTGGCGCGCGCCCTGCCGTACGCCGTGGACAAGCTGCGGGAGCAGGCCCTGGTCTGGGGGGACGACGGCCACCTGCGTCTGGTGCGGACGGTGCGCGAGTTGCTCGCGCCCTCGCCCCGGCAGCCCTCGCCGACCGGCCTGGGACCGACGGTCGCGGAGGCCGCCGTGCCCATGTCGCCGAACCGGGTGCAGGACATCCTGGCCACCGCCGGGCTGTCGTCCACCCACGACGCGGTCTCCGCCGTCGCCGCGCTGACCGGGCTCTTCACCGACCCGGAGCGGATGTCGGACCTGCTGTCCGACGCGCCCGCCGACTCGCTGGAGATCCTGGACCGCCTGGTGTGGGGGCCGCCCTACGGCCAGGTCACCCACGATCCGGCGCCGCGGCTGCGCTGGCTGATGGACCGCGGGCTGCTGCTGCCGATCACCCCCGGCACCGTGGTGCTGCCCCGCGAGGTGGCGCTGCACCTGCGCGGCGGGCGCGCCCACCGGGTCACCGAGCCGTTCCCGCCGGCCGTGGAGATCGCCGCCCCGCACGCCCCGCAGGTCGTCGACGCCACGGCGGCGGGGCAGGCGTACCAGGCGCTGTCCACGGTCGAGGAGCTGCTGAAGACGTGGGACGGCGGCGGCCCGGCCGTGCTGCGGGCCGGCGGGCTCAGCGTGCGGGACCTGAAGCGGACGGCGGGGGCGCTGGGCGTCTCCGAGCCGGAGGCGGCGTTCTGGCTGGAGGTCGCCTTCGGCGCGGGCCTGATCGCCTCCGACGGCGAGGCCGACGAGCGGTACGCGCCGACCCCGGCGTCCGACGAGTGGCTGGACCGCCCGCCGGCCGAGCGGTGGGCACGGCTCGCCCTGCCCTGGCTGACGGGGACCCGCACGGCGGGGGTGGTCGGCGGGCGCGACGCCAAGGACCGCGCCCTGTCCGCGCTGGGCCCCGGCCTGGACCGGTCCGCCGCGCCCGAGGTGCGGCACCGGGTGCTGACGCTGCTGGCCGCGCTGCCCGCCGGGGCGTCGCCGGACGAGCCGTCGCTGCTGCGGCGGCTGCGGTGGGAGCGCCCGCTGCGGCGGGCCGACGGCTCCGCCGGTTCCTCGGGCGGCGGCACGACGGGCGGTGAGGAGGACCTGCGGACCCGGATCGCCCGGTGGACGCTGGAGGAGGCCGAACGCCTCGGCGTCACGGGGCGCGGCGCGCTCTCCTCGCACGGCCGCGCACTGGTCCTCGGAGAGGCCCCGCAGGCCGGGGCCGGGGAGTCCGAGGCCCCGCAGGCCGGGGGCCACGGGGCCGGGGAGTCCGAGGTCGCGGAGCCCGGGATCGCGGGGCCCGAGACCGCAGAGCCCGGGTTCCCGCAGGCCGGGGTGCGGGAGCCTGGAGTCCGGGAGCCCGGGCCCCCGCGCGGGTTCGCGGGCGGCGCCGCCGGCACCGGGGCCGAGGACACCGCGGCCGAGGACACCGGCCCGGGCGGCAGACTCCCCGTGCACCGCCACCACCGGGCCGGGGGCCGCCCGGAACCGGTCCCCGCGCCGCTGCCGCCCGCCGAGCAGGCCGTCGCCGCCGACACCGCCGCCCGGGTGCTCACCCCGCTGCTGCCTGCGCCGCTGGACCACGTCCTGCTCCAGGCGGACCTGACGGCGGTGGCGCCGGGCCCGCTGGAGCGGCCGCTCGCCGAGACGCTGGACCTCCTCGCCGAGGTCGAGTCCAAGGGCGGCGCCACCGTCTACCGCTTCACGCCCGGCTCGGTCCGGCGCGCGCTGGACTCCGGCCGCACCGCCGCCGACCTGCACGCCTTCCTCGCCGCGCACTCCCGCACCCCGGTGCCGCAGCCGCTGGCCTACCTGATCGACGACGTCGCCCGGCGGCACGGCGTGCTGCGGGTGGGCGCGTCCTCCTCGTACGTGCGGTGCGACGACGAGAAGGTGCTGGAGGAGATCCTCGCCGACGGGCGGTCCGCCGGGCTGGGCCTGCGGCGGCTGGCGCCGACCGTCCTGGCGGCACGGACCGACCCGTCGACGCTGCTGGAGGGGCTGCGCTCGATGGGCTTCGCGCCCGCCGCGGAGTCACCGGAGGGCGACGTCCTGATCGCGCGGGCCGCCGCCCACCGCACGCCCCCGCGCGCCCTGCCGCAGCCGGTGCCGGAGGGCCCGCCGCTGCCGGACGGCCCGCAGCTGTCCGCCGCCCTGCGGGCGATCCGCGCGGGCGACGAGGCCGCGACCGCGCCGCTGAAGGCGCCGGAGATCCCGCAGGGCGACCTGCCGCGGTCGGCGGCGGAGGACACGCTGGCCACCCTGCAGATGGCGGTGATGACCGGCACCCGCGTGCTGATCGGCCACCTCGACGCGCAGGGCGTGGCCACCCAGCGGCTCCTGACGCCGCTCAGCGTCGAGGGCGGCTTCGTCACCGCCCACGACCACACGGCCTCGGGCGTCCGCACCTACCCCCTCCACCGCATCACGGGCGCGGCGGAACTCGCCGACGAGGACGCGTGACGCCGGACCGCGGACGCCGCCCGCCGCCCTCCCGGAGGACGTGCCCGCCGGGAGGACGTGCCCGCCGGGAGGACGGCGGGGCGGGAGGACGGCGGGGCGGTCAGTCGGCGGCCAGGACCTCGTCCGCGTCGACGATGCGGTAGGCGTACCCCTGCTCGGCCAGGAACCGCTGCCGGTGCGCGGCGAAGTCCTGGTCGACGGTGTCGCGCGCGACCACCGAGTAGAAGTGCGCCTGGTGCCCGTCCGCCTTGGGCCGCAGCACCCGGCCCAGCCGCTGCGCCTCCTCCTGCCGGGAACCGAAGGTCCCCGACACCTGGATGGCGACCGTCGCCTCCGGCAGGTCGATCGAGAAGTTGGCGACCTTCGAGACGACCAGCACGTTGATCTCACCGTTGCGGAACGCGTCGAACAGCTTCTCCCGCTGCGCGTTGCTGGTCTCGCCCTTGATGACGGGCGCGCCGAGGTGCTCGCCGAGTTCGTCGAGCTGGTCGATGTACTGGCCGATCACCAGGATCTGCTGCCCGGCGAACTTCCGGACCAGTGCCTCGGTCACCTTCCGCTTGGTGGCCGTGGTCGCGCAGAACCGGTACTTCTCCTCCGTCTCGGCGGTGGCGTAGGCCAGCCGCTCGGAGTCGGTGAGGTTGACCCGGACCTCGACGCAGTCGGCGGGCGCGATGTAGCCCTGCGCCTCGATCTCCTTCCACGGCGCGTCGAACCGCTTGGGCCCGATCAGCGAGAAGACGTCGGACTCGCGGCCGTCCTCCCGGACCAGGGTGGCGGTCAGGCCGAGGCGGCGGCGGGCCTGGAGGTCGGCGGTGAACTTGAAGACCGGGGCGGGCAGCAGGTGCACCTCGTCGTAGAGGATCAGCCCCCAGTCGCGGGAGTCGAACAGCTCCAGGTGCGGGTAGACGCCCTTCCGGCGGGTCGTCAGCACCTGGTAGGTGGCGATGGTGACCGGCCGGATCTCCTTCTTCGTGCCGCTGTACTCGCCGATCTCGTCCTCGGTGAGCGAGGTCCGCCGCACCAGCTCGGCCTTCCACTGCCGGGCGGAGACGGTGTTGGTGACCAGGATCAGCGTGGTCGACCTCGCCTCGGCCATGGCGCCCGCGCCGACCAGCGTCTTGCCCGCGCCGCAGGGCAGCACGACGACGCCGCTGCCGCCGTGCCAGAAGTTCTCCACCGCCTGCTTCTGGTAGGGCCGCAGCTGCCAGCCGTCCTCGTGCAGGTCGATCGGGTGGGCCTCGCCGTCGATGTACCCGGCGAGGTCCTCGGCGGGCCAGCCCAGCTTCAGCAGGGTCTGCTTGATCTGGCCGCGCTCGGACGGGTGCACGGCCACCGAGTCGGCGTCGATCCGCGCGCCGACCAGCGGGGCGATCCGCTTGGACTTCAGCACCTCCTCCAGCACCGGCCGGTCGGTGGTGGTGAGCACCAGGCCGTGCACGGGGTGCTTGGAGAGGGTCAGCCGGCCGTAGCGGTCCATCGTCTCGGCGATGTCGACCAGCAGCGCGTGCGGCACCGGGTAGCGGCTGTACGTGACCAGCGCGTCGACGACCTGCTCGGCGTCGTGCCCGGCGGCGCGGGCGTTCCACAGGCCGAGCGGGGTGATGCGGTAGGTGTGGATGTGCTCGGGCGCCCGCTCCAGTTCGGCGAAGGGCGCGATGACCCGACGGCAGTCGTCGGCCTGCTCGTGGTCGACCTCCAGCAGGAGCGTCTTGTCACTCTGCACGATCAGCGGACCGTTCAACAGCGCCACCTTTCCCTCATGGCCGCCCCTTGCCGGCCAAACGTCCAGTGTGCATCACGCGGGGACGCGGGTGGAGTGACGCGGGCCACCCGCGCCGCCGGCTCCGCGCCGGCCCCGGCCGCCGGGGCGGCAGGGGTCAGCGGCGCCGGTGGCCCTCGACGCAGAAGCGGTTGCCCTCCGGGTCGGCCAGGACGACGTACGGCAGCGCGCCGGGCGGCAGGACGTCCGGGTAGTACGGCCAGTCGACGCGCCGGGCCCCCAGCGCGACCAGGCGGTCCACCTCCTCGTCCAGGTCCCGCTCCCCCGCGTCCAGGTCCAGGTGGATCCGGGGGAACCGCTCGGCGGGGCTCTCGCTGGTGTCCAGGGCGAGGGCGGCGCCCGGCTCGCCCGGCGGCGGCTCCAGGACGATCCACTCGTCGCCCTCGAACCGCGGGGGACGCCGCACGTAGCCCAGCGCCCGCCGCCAGAACTCGCCCGCCCGCCGGTCGTCGTCCACGCCCAGGGAGACCTGTTTGATGGTGGCCATGCGGGCACCCTAGGACGGCCCGGCGCCCACGTCCCGGCGTTCGCCGCGGGCGGTACGGGTTCCCCGCGAGCGGTGCCGTGCGGGCGGCGCGGGCGGGGCGCCGCGGGCCGTGCGAGCGGCGCGGGCGGGGCGCCGCGGGCGGGGCGGCACGAGCGGTTCACCGCGGGCGGTGCCGTGCGGCGCGGGCGCGGGCGGGGCGCTGCGGGCCGTGCGAGCGGCGCGGGCGCGGGCGGGGCGCCGCGGGCGGGGCGTCGGGGGGTGGTGCCATGCTGGGGTGATGCGGATACGGGTGGCGGGCGAGCAAGACTTGGACGGGTTCCTCGGGCTGGCCGCGGAGGTGGAGCGGTGGTTCGGTCCGATGGTCGCCGAGCCGGGGTTCCACCGGGCGCTGCGCACCCATCTGACCCGGGGGACGGCGCTGCTGGCCGAGGACGGCGACGGGGCGCCGGTCCCCCTCGGCGGGCTGCTGTTCGACCCCGCCGACGCCGGATCCGCGCGGGCGCACCACCTCGACTGGCTGGTCGTCTCCGCCGCGGCGCGGGGGACCGGGGTGGGCCGCGCCCTGCTGGACGGGGCCACGGCGCGCTTCGTGACCGGGCGCCCGGCCGTCCTGGAGGTCGTCACCTTCGGCGCCGACCACCCCGGCGCGGTGGAGAGCGGCGCCCGGGTCTTCTACGAGCGGCTCGGCTTCACCGCCGGCGAGCCGGCCGCGCCCGGCCCCGAGGGAGGCTCCCGGCAGGTGTACCGCCGGACGGTCTCCGGGGACGCCGCGGAGGCCTGAGCCCTCGTCCCGGCGGGAGCCGCGGGAAAACGCGTTGGCATCGTTCCCGCCGGGAGGCGTAAGATCCCGCGTCTCCCCGCCTCCGTGCCCCGGAGTGCCGCCGACCGGACGGAAACCGGCCGGCCCGGCCGCCCCCGCGCCTCGCGCCCGGCGGCCGTCACCGCACCGCAGTTCACCAGGTACGACCGGAGGCATGCCTTGTCCAGCTCATCGAGCCCGTCCGACGACGCCCTCGCCCGGGAGCGGGCCCACCTCGCGGCCTCACGGGCCGCGCTGCGCACGATGCGGGAGGACGTGGAGGCCCTCGACATCCGCGACGTCACGGCCAACTGGGTGAACGCCGAGGTGCTCGGCCGGCAGATCGACGAGCGGATCAAGGCGCTCGCCGACCTCAGCGACACCCCGCTGTTCTTCGGCCGCCTGGACTTCCTGCACGCCCCGGGCACCGACCGCTCGCAGGACGCGCCGGACGGACAGCCGGGGACGGACACCGGGCGGCCGGGGGCGGACGCCGTCGACCGCAGGTTCTACATCGGGCGGCGGCACGTCCACGACGCGGACGGCGACCCGATGGTCGTCGACTGGCGCGCCCCGGTCTCCCAGGCGTTCTACCGGGGCTCCCGGAAGGACCCGATGGACATCGGGCTGCGCCGCCGCTTCGGCTACACCGGCGGCGAGCTCACCGCCTACGAGGACGAGCACCTCACCGACCCCGCCGAGGCGGAGAGCACCAGCCGGCTCCTCCAGCAGGAGATCGAGAAGCCCCGCGTCGGCCCGATGCGGGACATCGTCGCCACCATCCAGCCGGAGCAGGACGAGATCGTCCGCGCCGGGCTCGGCGGCACGGTCTGCGTGCAGGGAGGGCCCGGCACCGGCAAGACCGCCGTGGGCCTGCACCGCGTGGCGTACCTGCTGTACGCCTACCGGGACCGGCTCGCCCGCACCGGGACCCTGGTCGTCGGGCCGAACCGCTCCTTCCTCCACTACATCGAGCAGGTGCTGCCCGCCCTGGGCGAGCTGGAGGTCCGGCAGGCCACCGTCGACGACCTGGTCGCCCACGTCGAGGTGCGCGGCGTCGACGAACCGGCCACCGCGCTGCTCAAGGGCGACGTGCGGATGGCGCAGGTGCTGCGGCGGGCCCTGCGGTCCCACGTCACCCTGCCCGAGGAGGCGGTGGTGGTGGTCCGCGGCTCACGGCGGTGGCGCATCCCGGCGTACGAACTGCAGGAGATCGTCCGGGAGTTGCTCGCGCGGGACATCCGCTACGGCGCGGCGCGGGAGGCGCTGCCGCAGCGGATCGCGCACGCGGTGCTGGTGCGGATGGAGCAGTCGGGGGAGGCGCCGGACGACCGGGTGCAGGACGCGGTCGCCCGCAACGCGGCGGTGAAGGCGGCGGTCAAGGCGATCTGGCCGCCGGTCGACCCGGCGAAGCTGGTGCTGCGGCTGCTCTCCGACCCGGAGTTCCTGGCCGCGCAGTCGGAGGGCGTGCTCGACGAGGACGAGCGGAAGCTGCTGCTGTGGACCCGGCCGGCGCGGTCGGTGCGGTCCGCGAAGTGGTCGTCGGCGGACGCGGTGCTGATCGACGAGGCGGCGGACCTGGTGCGGCGCACGCCCTCGCTGGGGCACGTGGTGCTGGACGAGGCCCAGGACCTCTCCCCCATGCAGTACCGGGCGGTGGGCCGCCGCTGCACCACCGGCTCGGCGACGGTCCTGGGCGACCTGGCGCAGGGCACCACGCCGTGGGCGACGCGGACCTGGGAGGAGGCGCTGCGGCACCTGGGCAAGCCGGACGGGGTGATCGAGGAGCTCACCGCCGGTTTCCGCGTGCCGACGGACGTCATCACCTACGCCTCGCGGCTGCTGCCGCACATCGCGCCGGGGCTCACGCCGGTGGCGTCGGTCCGGGAGAACCCCGGGTTCTTCGAGATCCGCCGGGTCGAGGCGGCGGAGGCGGTCGTCGCGGCGTGCGGGGAACTGCTGCGGAACGAGGGGTCGGTGGGTCTGATCGCCGCCGACGCGCGGGTCCCGGTGCTGGCCGACGCGCTCGCGGCGGCGGGGGTCGGATACCTCTCCCCCGGCGAGGAGACCACGGCGAGCGCGCGGCTCACCCTGGTCCCCGCGTCGCTGGCGAAGGGGCTGGAGTACGACTACGTGGTGCTGGACGAGCCGGCGGCGGTGGTGGACGGGGAGCCGGACGAGCGGACGGGGCTGCGGCGGCTGTACGTCGCCCTCACCCGAGCCGTCTCCGGCCTTCTCATCACCCACACCGGCCCCCTCCCGCCCCACCTCGCCTGACCTCCGCGGCCGGCCCGCGGCGGGTCACACGGTGTCGAGGGCACTGCGCCAGGTCCGGACGGCGGGGGCGGAGACCGGACCGGCCCAGCCGCCGTCGCGGACCGCCCCGCCGACGTGGAACGCCCGCACGCCCCCCGCCCGCAGCACCGGAACGTGCTCGAGCTGCAGCCCTCCGCCCGCCATCAGCCCGGGATCACCCGGCGCCGCCCCCGCGGCCTCCGCGAGGAGGACGGCGAGCCCGTCGGACACCCCGCCCGCCGCGCCCGCGGTGAGGCAGAGGTCCGCCCCCGGCAGCAGCGCCACCCCCTTCCGCACCGCGTTCCGGTCCGCCGCGTGGTCCAGCGCCCGGTGGAACGTCCACGCGCACCCGTCCAGGGCGCCGACCACGCGTTCCATCGCCACGATGTCCAGCGACCCGCCCTCGTCCAGGAACCCGAGGACGAACTCGTCCGCCCCGGCCTCGCGCAACTCCCGGGCCCGGCGCACCAGTTCGGTGACGCCCGGGTCGCCCCCGGCGGAGAAGCCGTCCGCGAGCCGCAGCATCACCCGCACCGGCAGGTCCACCGCCGCCCGCACCGAGGCGAAGACGGCGGCCGTCGGGCTCAGCCCGTCGGCCGCCATGTCCGTCACCAGCTCCAGCCGGTCCGCGCCGCCCTCCTGCGCGGCGACCGCGTCCTCGGCGTCCAGGGCGATCACCTCCAGCACGGACCGCTCCGACCGCTCCGCACGCTCACTCACCGGCATGGGTACCTCGCACCTCGCACCTCCCGCTCGCCGCAGAGGTCTAGTCCAATGGGACCCTTAGCGTACGCGCCCGGCCGCGGACGGTCAGCGCCGTCGGCGGAAGATGTTCAACTCCTCCTCGCCCACCCCGGCGAGCTCGTACGGGGATCCCGCCGCCGGCCGGCCGGAGTACAGGCGGACCAGGGTCGCGGCGTCCCCGATGTACCGCCCGGGCGCCCGCGTGCCGTCGCCCAGCCGCAGCGGCTCGTCGTAGCCGTCCAGGTCGGCGTGGACCGGGACGAGGCGGTGGGTCCGCGTCACCCAGGCCAGCAGCGCCAGCGCGTCCGCCTGGCCGGGCCCGGCGTAGGCCCCGGGCAGCCCCCACGCCTCGCGCACGTCACCGGCGTGGATCCACTCGCCGAGCGCCACGCCGTCGCGATCGCCGCCCTGGGCGGCGATCGCGGGACCGGCCTCGCCCAGGCCCCGCTCGAGTTCGTCCACGATCCGCGCCACCGGCCAGTCGGCCCGCTCCGCGATGTCGCGGGCGTTGTGCTCGGGCCCGCCGGTCCCCTTCTCCCACCGGCCCTCCACCAGACGGGTGAGGACCGCCCCGCAGTGGGCGAGCGCGTCCCGCACCGTCCACCCGGGGCAGGCGGGCACCGGGACGGCGAAGTCGGCTTCCTGACGGGACCGCAACAGCGGGACCAGCGCGTCCCGTTCGACGGTGAGCAGCCTGCCCGGCAGCTCCGGATCGCGTTCGAGTCGTCGTACGTCGGCAGGTGTCGTCATACGGCCACGCTAGGACTGGTCCCCGTTGGTCACCAGTCCTCTCCGGTGGGCCAGCGCGGCGGCCTCACCCCGGGTGGCGACGCCCAGCTTGGCCAGGATGTTGGAGACGTGGACGCTCGCCGTCTTGGGAGAGATGACGAGCCGCTCGGCGATCTGACGGTTGCTCCGGCCCGCCGCGAGGAGCGGCAGCACCTCCCGCTCGCGGGCCGTCAGCCCGTGGGGCGCGTCCTGCGCGGAGGCCGGCCGGGCGGGCAGCAGCGCCTCGGCCGCCGCGGCCAGAGGACGGGCGCCGAGCCGCCGCGCGGTCGCGGCGGTCAGGTTGACGAGGTCGGCGGCCCGCTCCCGGTCGCCGTCGCCGCCGCGCGCGGTCAGGGCCTCGGCCAGCCGCAGGCGGACCCGGGCCAGGTCGAACGGCCGCTCCAGCCGCTCGAAGGCGGTGACCACCTCGGACCACGCGTCCACGTCCGCCGCCGCCCGGGGGTCACCGTGGCCATCGCCCCGCTCGGCCCGCCGCAGCGCCGCCCGCAGCCACAGCTCGTGCGCCTGCCACACCGGCGCGACGGCGGCCTCCCTCCGGGCGGCGCCGCGCAGCCTCTCCAGCGTGCGCGGATCGGCCGCTCCGGCGGCGATCTCCGCCTCCGCCGCCTCGACGAGCAGCGGCCAGTTGTGCGCGGGGGCGCCCAGCGGGAGTCCGGTGTCCAGCACGGCGGGGAGCGCCTCCCGCGCCCGCCCCCCGTCGCCCCGCGCGGTCGCCAGCACGATCCGGGCGCAGGCCAGCGGCACCGTCGTCTGCGGCAGCCGGTCGCTGTTGGCCAGCAGGTCCCGCGCCTCGCCCAGCAGCCGCTCGCCCTCGTCGAGCGACCCCCGGTGCAGGGCGACGAAGGCGGTCACCAGGCGGGCCGCCCCCTGCGCCTCGATCGCGTGGCCGATCCGCCGGGCCCGGCCGGCGGCCTCCAGCACGCCGTCCCAGTCGCCCAGCGAGTACCGCGACTCGGCGAGGTTCGCGTGCACCCAGACGCCGGAGACGACCAGGCCGTAACGGCGGGTGAACCCGGCCCCCTCCTCCAGCATCGCCACGGCCTCCCGGGACCTGCCGACCGACTCCAGCTGCGCGGGCAGGTTGACGTACACCCGGGCGGCCGGCTGCGCCAGACCGGCGGCGCCCGCCTCGTCCCGGACCCGGAACAGCTCGCGCAGTCCGCGGTCCAGGTCGCCGGCGTGCACCAGCATGCAGGCCAGCGTGATGCGCGCGTTGAGCTCCACGGGCAGGGACCCGATGCCGCGGGCGTACGCGACGGCCTCCTCGGCGGAGGCGATCGCCTCGGGGCCCTGGTGGCGCACCATCGCCCAGGACGCGGCGTTGGCCAGCACCCAGGCGTGCACCTGGGAGGGCGGCAACCCGCGGGTCAGCTCCCGGGCCCGGGCCAGTTCCGCGCGGCCGTCGCCGCGGGCCAGTTCCTGGGTCAGCGTGGAGCTCTGGTCCCAGAACCAGGCGGCGCGCAGCGGGTCCCGCCGCTCGTCGAGCAGTTCCAGCGCGCGCCGGGTCAGTCTGAGCGCCCGCTCCCGCTCCCCGCACAGCCGCCCGGCGACCACGGCCCGGGCCAGCAGGTCTGCCTGGTCCGGGCACGACGCCGGGCTCCCGGGCGCCCCGGGCCCCTCGTCCGTGCCGTAGGGCGGGGCCTCCCCGAGGTCGGAGCACCGCAGCCCCGCCCTGACCTCCTCGGGCGCGACGTCCCACAGCTCCAGCGCCCGCTCCAGCATCCGCAGCTGCTCGGCGTAGGCGTAGCGGCAGCCCGCCTCGCGCGCGGCGGCCAGCACGGCGGGCAGGGCCCTGGCGGCGTCCTGCGCGCAGTACCAGTAGCCCGCCAGGCGGGTGGCGCGCCGGTCCGCGGCGACCAGGGTGGGATCGGTCCGCAGGGCCTCGGCCAGCCGCCGGTTGATCCGGGCGCGCTCACCGGGCAGCAGGTCGTCGGCGACGGCCTCGCGCACCAGGGAGTGGCGGAACCGGTAACCGTCCTGTTCCGCCTCGGCGAGCAGCAGGTTGGCGCCGACGGCGGCCCGCAGCGCGTCGTTCAGGCCGTCCTCGGTCAGCTCGGCGACGGCGGCCAGCAGCCGGTGCTCCACCAGGGACCCGGCCTCGGCGAGGATCCGCAGCACCCGCTGGGCATCGTCCGGGAGCCGCTCGACGCGGACCAGGAGCAGGTCGTGCAGGCTGTCGGCGCGGTCGCCGCAGGAGAGTTCCTCGACGAAGAAGGCGTTGCCGTCGGAGCGCCGGTAGATCTCGTCGACCCGGTCGGACGCGGGCGCGGCGCCGTCGATGCCGGCGAGCTGGGAGGCGACCTCGTCGCGGCTGAAGCGGCTGACGTCGATCCGGCGCACGGTGCGCAGGCGGTCCAGTTCGGCCAGGAGCGGGCGCAGCGGGTGGCGGCGGTGCACGTCGTCGCTGCGGTAGGTGGCGAGGATCAGCAGCCGTCCGGTGCGCAGGGTGCGCAGGAGGTAGGCGAGGAGGTGACGGGTGGAGGTGTCGGCCCAGTGGACGTCCTCGACGACCAGGACCACCGTGCGGGTGGCGGAGAGGTCCTCGAGCAGGCGGGCGGTCAGTTCGAAGAGGCGGGCCGTGCCCTCGTCGTCGTGCCGTCCGAGCGGGGCGTCGCCGAACTCGGGCAGGAGCCGCGCCAGTTCGGTCTCGCGGCCGGCGACCGCCGCGGCCAGTTCGGCGGGCAGCTCGCGGCGGAGCACCCGCAGGGCGGTGGAGACGGGCGCGAACGGCAGGCCGTCCGCCCCGATCTCCACGCAGCCGCCGACCGCGACGACCGCGCCCCGGCGGGCGGCCCCGGCGGCGAACTCCTCGACCAGCCGGGTCTTGCCGACCCCGGCCTCGCCGCCGAGCAGCAGCGCCTGCGGCTCGGCGGCGTCCGCGCGGTCGAGTGCCTCGCCGAGCACCCGCAGCTCGTCGGCCCGCCCCACGAACACAGGGCTCACGTTCCTGGTCTCCACGCCCGGGAGCATCGCACAGGCGTCCACACCGACGGCACCCGTTCCGGTACCGGTTCCTGTACCGGCTCCTGTACCGGTTCCCGTAGCGGTGACACCCGGTCCCCGGGCCCCGGTGGACCCCACCGCACGGCCCGTGCCCGGGTCGCCGGTGGGGGTGGTGCGGTGCGGGACGGTCACGTGGTGGGGCGGGGGGTGCGGGCGGTGGTCGCCGGGCGGCGGTACCGGCGCCACCGCGTCACCCGGTGTCCGGCGGCCTCCTCCTCGGCCGCCTTCCGCCCCCGGACCGCGGCCCGGGCCAGGCGGGCCCGCGCCGCCCGCGCCCTGAGCTCCGCGCCCCGGGTCTCCTGGAACGTGTACTCGACCAACTCGGCCATGGCGGTTCCCCCTTGGTTCGTCTGCGTCTCCTGACACTTCAACCTTCGTTTCCCAGGGGTGTCGCGCGCATCGGGAGAGTTCCGCATCTTCCGCGCCGCCGGGCGTCCTAGACGCCGGCCCGAGGGCCCCGGCACCGGCTAAGCACCGCCCGGCCCGGCCTAAGACCCGCCCCACGGGCGTACGCTCCCGGCATGCCGATCGTCGAGCGCCTACGCCCGGACCACGCGGAAGCCGTCCTCGCCTTCGAGCGGGAGAACCGCGCCTACTTCGCCCGCACCATCCCCGACCGGGGCGACGCCTACTTCGCCCACTTCGCCGACCGGCACCGCGCCCTGCTCGCCGAACAGGAGGAGGGCGTCTGCCACTTCCACGTCGTCCTCGGCGACGACGGCGCCGTCGTCGCCCGGGTGAACCTGATCGACGTCGATCCCGCGGAGCGCACCGCCGAGCTGGGCTACCGCGTGGCCGAGGCCCACGCGGGCCGCGGCCTGGCCACGGCCGCCGTGCGGCAGGTGTGCCGGACGGCCGCGGAGACCTACGGCCTGCGCGCGCTCGTCGCCGTCACCGACGAGAGCAACGCGGCGTCCCGCCAGGTCCTGGCGCACAACGGCTTCACCGAGACCGGCCGCTTCCTCCTCGACGGCCGCCCGGCCGTCCGGTTCCGCCGCGCCCTCGACGGGACCTGACCGCCGCGCCGCGACGCGCGCCCGGCGGCGGCTACCCGCGGGCGGCGGTCAGGGCCTGCCGGAGGTGGCCGCCGGCGTCCTCCAGGAGCCGCGCCGCCGTCGCCGCGTCCACACCCGCCGCCAGGGCCAGCACCGCCGGCTTCACCTCGCCGCCGGTGGCCTTCAGCGCGTCGGCCACCTCCGCGTCCGGCGCCCCCGTGGCCTGCGCGACGATGCGGTGCGCGCGGGCCCGCAGCTTCTCGTTGCTCGCCCGCACGTCGACCATCAGGTTCCCGTAGGTCTTGCCGAGGCGGACCATGGTGATCGTCGACAGCATGTTGAGGACCAGCTTCTGCGCCGTGCCCGCCTTCAGCCGCGTCGACCCCGCGATCAGCTCGGGCCCGACCACCACCTCCACCGGGTGCTCCGCCGCGGCAGCCAGCGGACTGTCCGGGTTGCAGGCCACCCCGACGGTGAGCGCCCCGACGGCCCGCGCGTACTCCACCGCGGCGACCGCGTAGGGCGTGCGGCCGGACGCGGAGACGCCGACCACGCAGTCGTCGGCGGTCAGCCCGAACTCCTCCAGGTCGGCGCGTGCGGCGTCCGCGTCGTCCTCGGCGCCCTCCGCCGAGGTCACCAGGGCCTGCGGGCCGCCCGCGATCAGGCCGGTGACCTGGCCCGGAGCGGTGTCGAAGGTCGGCGGGCACTCGGAGGCGTCCAGCACCCCCAGCCGGCCCGCCGTGCCCGCGCCCGCGTAGACCAGCCGGCCGCCGCGGGCCATGCGCTCCGCGATCGCGTCCACGGCCGCGGCGATCCGCGGCACCTGCCCGGCGACCGCGAGGGGCACGGCGGTGTCCCCCTCGTTCATCAGCTCCGCGATCCGCTCCGTCGGCAGCAGGTCGAGTTCGGCGAGGTCGGGACGGGCGGCCTCGGTGGCGAGCCGGTCAAGATGGTGGAGGCGTTCGGGGTTGTCGCGCTGGGCTCGCGGGTCGGCACCTGACATGGCGGCGGTCACTCCCTGGGAGGGCGGAGGGCGGAGGGCGGATCAGGACTCTGCGGCGGCCGGCTCAGGGCGGCTCGGGCGCTCAGCGGCGGCTCAGGCGCTCGTGCACTCGTGCACTCGGACGCCCGTGCACTCGTGCACTCGGACGCCCGTGCGCCCGTGGAGACCCGTGCGCCCGGCGGCTCGCGGGCTCAGCGCCGGTGGCGGTGGGCGAGCGCCTCGTAGGAGGCGGAGAGGGCGGGGGCCGCCCGGTCGTAGGTGCGCTGCGCCACGCCCACGAACAGGCAGTCGACGACCAGCAGTTGGCCGGTACGCGAGGACATCGCGGCCGGCCGCAGCTCGCTCTCCCGGGCCGTGGAGGTGGTCAGGACGTGGTCCGCGTACTGGGTGACGGGCGAGCCGGGCCGCCCGGTGACCACCACCGTGGTCGCCCCCCGCTCGAAGGCGACCCGCAGCGGCTCGATCACGTCCCCGGTGGAGCCGGAGTGGGTGACCGCCACGGCCACGTCGCCCGCGCCGAGCTGCACGGCGTTGGTGACGGCCAGGTGCGGGTCACTGTGCGCGTGCGCGACCGCGCCTATCCGCAGCAGCTTCTGCGCCAGGTCCTGGGCCACCAGCCCGGACGCGGCCACACCGTAGACGTCGATCCGCCGGGCCGCGGCCATCGCGGTGACGGCGGCGTCGAGCTGGGCGGTGTCCAGCCCGGCGGCGGTGTCGGCGAGGGTCTGCCGCTCGTCGTGGGCCAGCTTGGCGACAACCTCGGCGATCGGGTCGTCGACGGCTATGTCGGCGGTGACCGACGGGGAGCGGCCGGACTCCTGCTGGGCGGCGAGCCCGGCCAGCGCCAGGCGCAGGTCGCGGTAGCCGGGGTAGCCCAGCAGCCGCGCCGTGCGGACCACGGTGGCCTCGCTGGTGCCGGTGAGCTCGGCCAGGCCGGTGACGGTGAGCGCCGCGCAGCCGGCCGGGTCGCCGGCCACCGCCTCGGCGACGCGCTGCATGGACCGCGTCATCGAGGGGCCCAGCGTCCGCACCTTGGCCGCGAGGGCGGCGGGAGCGGGTGGGGCGGGCGGCACGGGCACGGCGGCCCGCGCCGGGGCGCGGCCTCCTGCTCCGCGGGCGGCGGACGGCACGGTCGGTGAGCTCACGAAACTTTCCTTCACCTAGAAGGTTGCCCCTGAAAGATATTTTCGTTCCCTGGTCAGGGTCAAGGGCGCGTGACAATGGGAGCATGAGCGCCATCAGCCCCCTCGAACAGGCCGTGCACGCGGCACGCGCCCTCGTCCTCGCCGATCTGGTCGCCGGAGACGTCGCCGAGGCCGACGTGGTCTCGCTGGTCGAGGACTCGGTGGTGCAGCGCCGCTGGTGGGTGGAGCAGTGGCCGGAGGGCGCGGAGTTCCTGCCCGGCCTCGTGGCGCAGGACGTGCAGGACGCGCTGCTCGACAAGTACGGCCGGTGGCCGCTGTGCCCGGTGTGCGCGCACGGCGAGCCGCACGCGCTGGAGATCGAGCCGGAGCTGGGACCGGACCCGCACTGGGTGTGCCACCAGGCGGGCGTCCGGGTCGCCGCGGTGGGCGCGCTCGGCTCGGCCCTGCCGGGCGCCGCGTCGCCGGACGCGTCGTGACCCCGTGACCCTGTACATCGACCCGCCCGCCTGGCCCGGCCACGGGCGCCTGTGGTCCCACCTGATCAGCGACGTGTCCTACGACGAACTCCACGCCTTCGCCGCCCGGCTGGGCGCGCCCCGGCGGGCCTTCGACGGCGACCACTACGACATCCCCGCGGACCGGTACGACGACGCGGTCGCGGCGGGCGCGGTCCCGGTCCGCAGCCGCGAGATCGTCCGCCGCCTGCACGCCGCGGGCCTCCGCCGCCGCAAGCGGCCGGGGGCGGCGCGGGCGTAGCCCGCCGCGCCGCCCCGGACCGGGACACCCGGCACCCGTGCGCGGGGGCCTCGGTCAGTCCGCGCGCCGTTCGAGGACGAGGACGCCGCCGGGTTCCTCCAGGTGGCCGACGGGCCGGAACGCGGCGCGTTCGAGGACCTTCCGGGAGGGGGTGTTGTCGGCGTCGACCCGGGCGGTGACCACCCGGACGCCCTCCTGGTCCAGGGCCCAGGCGGTGAGGGCGCGCAGGGCCTCGGTGGCGTAGCCCTGGCCGCGGGCGGCGACGGCCAGGTCGTATCCGACCTCCACCCGCCCCTCCTCGTCCGGCGGGCCGTGGAAGCCCATGGAGCCCAGCGCCCGGTCGTCCTCGCGCCGCAGCAGGACGTAGGAGCCCCACTGCGGACGGAGCGCGCCCTTGTCGTAGGCCGACGCGACCATGCCCGCGCCCTCCCGGGTGCCCTCGAACGGGCCGCCGGGGACCCAGTCGTGGCCGCCGTCGCCGCCGAGCGCGAGATCCGCCACGGCCGGGACGCTCAGCGCCTCCAGCGTCAGGCGCTCCGCCTCGATCAGCGGCGTGTTGTACCAGTGCCACCGGGTGACCGGCGCCTCGCCCGGCAGGGTGCCCCGCCCGGTGGCCCACAGCAGCGTCCGCCACGGGTCGTCGCCCTGCCGCACGTGCGGGAAGAGCCGCGCGAGGACGTACCCGCACAGCTCGGCCGACGGCCGGTACGCGACGCCGAGCCCTTCGGCCATGTCGTGGGTGTGGAGCAGCACCTCGGCGACGCCCATCGCGGCGAACCCCTCCCGGCCGGCACCGCGGAACGGGTACGGGTGGAAGCCGCGGGCCGCCCTCGGCGCCGTCCGGCAGGCCAGCGCCAGCATCACGCCGCCCGCCTCGATCGCCTCCAGGGCGGTCCCGGCGTCGGCGTCCGGCGGGTCCAGCGTGTACTCCACCGGCCGGTAGGCGTCCGGCGCCCGCGTCGCCAACTGCGTGGCGTAGGCGAAGAGATCGCTCACCACGTGCTGGGCGGTCCGCCGGCAGTCCCACTCCACCCGCCCGGCCCGGACCGCGGACCAGTCCCGCCCCGCGGCCGGCCGCAGGGCCGCCACCGCCTCCGCCACCGCATCGGTCACTGCCTTCGCCGCCGCGTCGCCCCCCAGGGCGCCCAGAGTTGTCATGACCGGAGCCTAGGGCCCGGATCAGCCGGTGAGCAGGTCGATTTCGGACCTCAGGTTGTAACGGGCGGTCGCCTCCCAGTGCTCCGCGCCGTACGGGGTGCGGAAGAGCCGGGGCAGTTCCAGGAGCTGCCGCAGGACGGCGGTGCGGCCCTCGCGGAACAGTTCGGAGGGGATGAAGTGGTACTCCTGCCGGACGGCGGCCGTGTACGCGGCGTACGCCTCGGGCGGGGAGGCGAGGACCGCCAGGTCGGCGTCGCACAGGACCTGGCCGTCCGGGTCGTCGTCGGCCGGGTCGTGGGTGACGGTGAGCCGGACCAGGCGGGCCACCTGCGTGGTCCGCGCCGCGTCGACCCCCGCCTCGGGGAGCGCGGCCTCGGCGAGACGGGCCGACCGCTCCTCGTTCTCGGAGCGCTCGGGGTGGTAGACGGCGTCGTGGAACCAGGCCGCCAGCCGCACCACGTCCGCGTCGGCCGCGTACCGCTCCAGCTCGTCCACCCGGTCCAGGACGGCGGTGAGGTGGGTGAGCGTGTGGTAGCGCCGCTGCGGCTCCGCCCAGCGGCGCAGCAGGTTCTCGGCGTACGGCACGGGGTCCGGCTCCGGGGCTCCGCCGCGGGCGGCGGTCAGGGCCCGCGCCCAGCGGGCACGCAGCGCGTCGAGGTCGGCGGGTTCGGCCGGGGCGGCGTGGGGTCGCGTCATGCCCCGCATTGTGGACCGCCCGCGCCCGGGACGCGCCCCGGGGTGCCCGCCGCGTGTGCGACGCTGGAACGGCGAGCGGTGAGCGGCGAGCGGCCGCCCGCGGCGCCCGGCCGGTGTGCCGGGTGCCGCCGGTTCCGCCGCCCGCCGCCCCGCCGCTTTGCCCCTTGTCGTCCGTCGTCCGTTGCGAAAGGATCCGCACCGCCGTGAACCACGCTCAGCTCACCGCCCTGGGGCGCGCCCTGCGCGTGCTCGGCGAGCACGGGGAGAAGATCACCTCCGACACCCCGGACTCGCAGCTGCACGAGCTGAAGGGTGACCTGCGGCGTGCGATGGAGCTGCTGGAGGAGACGGTCACCACGGCCGCCCCCGCCACCCGCTGCCCGGAGCACCCGAACGGTCCGGTGGACCGGAGCGCCCCCGACCTCTGCCTGCTGTGCGAGACCCGCCGCCGCAGCGGCCGCCGGGCCCGGCTGAGCGGCGGCCCCGTGCCGGAGCGCCCGGCCGACCCCGTGCCCTCGCGGTACGGCATGCACGGCGACCGCCCGCAGCCGCAGCAGCGCTGGCTGCCGGAGGCGTGGAACGGGCGGGCCTGGGAGCTGTGCGGGGCGCCCCGCCGGGACCGGCGCGAGGCCGAGCTCTTCCTCGCCGCCGAACGCCGCGGCCCGCGCCCGGCCATGGCGTACCGGCTGGTCCACGAGTTCACCGACTACGAGGTGCTGCGGGTCTGGGGCGAGCCACGGATCGTCCCCGTCGAGCCGATGGGCTGACCGGGCCCACGCGGAAGGGGCCGACCGCGGCGTGTGCGCGGTCGGCCCCTTCTGTCCTGCCGTCGTGCGGTTCCGGCCGGTGGCCGGCGGCCGCCGGCGGGTCAGTGCAGGCGCATCAGCGACGCCGCGTCGTACGGCGTCATCTCGTCCGTCCGCCCGCCGAGCAGCTTGGCGCCCCACTCGGGGTCCTGGAGCAGCGCGCGGCCGACCGCGATCAGGTCGACCTCCTCGCGCTCCACGCTGTCCAGCAGGTCGTCGACGGCCCGCACCGGCGCGCCCTTGCCGGTGAAGGCGTCGGTGAAGTTGCCGTCCAGGCCGACCGAGCCCACGGTGATGACCGGCTTGCCCAGCAGCTTCTTCGTCCAGGCGGCCAGGTTGAGGTCGGAGCCCTCGAACTCGGGCAGCCAGTAGCGGCGGGTGGAGGCGTGGAAGGCGTCCACACCGGCCTCGGAGATCGGGCGCAGCACCGCCTCCAGCTCCTCCGGCGTGGTCGCCAGCTTCGCGTCGTACGCGTCGGACTTCCACTGCGAGAAGCGGAAGATCACCGGGAAGGTGGGCGAGACCGCGGCGCGGACCGCCTCCACGATCTCCACCGCGAACCGGGTCCGGGCGACGGCGTCGCCGCCGTAGGCGTCGGTGCGGCGGTTGGTGCGCTCCCAGAGGAACTGGTCGATCAGGTAGCCGTGCGCGCCGTGCAGCTCGATGCCGTCGAAGCCGACGCGCTCGGCGTCGGCGGCGGCCTTGGCGAAGGCGGCGACGGTGGCGTCGATGTCCTCCTGGGTCATCGTCCGGCCGTTCGGCGAGGCCTCGCCGTTCAGCAGGAGGCCCGACGGGCCCTCGGACGGGGCGTCGGGGAACGCGCCGCGGCCGTCCGGGCGGGTCATGCCGACGTGCCAGAGCTGCGGGACGATCTTGCCGCCCTCGGCGTGCACCGCCTCGACGACCTTGCGCCAGCCGGCCAGCGGCTCCTCGCCGTAAAAGCGCGGCACCCGGGTGCTGTCCCCGGCGGCGGGGCGGTCGACATAGGTGCCCTCGGTGACGATCAGGCCCACCTGGGCGGCGGCCCGCCGCCGGTAGTACGCCACCACGTCCTCGCCCGGCACGCCGCCCGGCGAGAACTTCCGGGTCATCGGCGGCATCACCAGGCGGTTGGGCAGCGTCATGCCGTTGACGGTGAGCGGGCGGGACAGGACGCGGGAGGCGCGGTCGGCGATCTCGGCACCGGAGGTGACGGTCACGTGGGGCTCCTTGGGGGAGGGACAGTCATGGCGGCGCGGGCGCCCACCGGTCCGGCGAGCGTCCGCGTACTTGTGCGAACCAGTCGGTATGCGCTGGCATTCCCGCCTCCGCGAGACCCGCCTCACGTCCCGATCCATGAGGGGAGGGGCGCGGGCGCCGGGAACGCCGAAGGGCGGCACCCCTGGTGGGGGTGCCGCCCTCGGGCGTCACGCGTGGTCCGGTCGCGGACCGTGGAACCTCGAGCCGTCAGGCTCAGAAGTCCATGTCACCGCCCGGCATGCCGCCCGGAGCGGCCGCGGCGGCCTTCTCCGGCTTGTCGGCGATGACGGCCTCGGTGGTGAGGAACAGCGCGGCGATGGAGGCGGCGTTCTGCAGCGCGGAACGGGTCACCTTCGCCGGATCGATGATGCCCTCGGCGATCAGGTCGACGTACTCGCCGGTCGCGGCGTTGAGGCCGTGACCCGGGGTGAGGTTGCGGACCTTCTCCACCACGACGCCGCCCTCGAGGCCGGCGTTGACGGCGATCTGCTTCAGCGGGGCCTCGAGCGCGATGCGCACGGCGTTGGCGCCGGTCGCCTCGTCACCGTCGAGCTCCAGCTTCTCGAAGACCTGGGAGGCCTGCAGCAGGGCCACGCCACCACCGGCGACGATGCCCTCCTCGACGGCGGCCTTCGCGTTGCGGACGGCGTCCTCGATGCGGTGCTTGCGCTCCTTGAGCTCCACCTCGGTGGCGGCACCGGCCTTGATGACCGCGACACCGCCGGCGAGCTTCGCCAGGCGCTCCTGCAGCTTCTCCCGGTCGTAGTCCGAGTCGCTGTTCTCGATCTCGGCGCGGATCTGGTTGACCCGGCCCTGGACCTGGTCGGCGGAGCCGGCACCGTCGACGATGGTGGTCTCGTCCTTGGTGATGACGACCTTGCGGGCGCGGCCCAGGAGGTCCAGGGTCGCGTTCTCCAGCTTGAGGCCGACCTCCTCGGAGATGACCTCGCCGCCCGTGAGGATGGCGATGTCGCCGAGCATGGCCTTGCGGCGGTCGCCGAAGCCCGGGGCCTTGACGGCGACGGACTTGAAGGTGCCGCGGATCTTGTTGACGACCAGGGTCGACAGGGCCTCGCCCTCGACGTCCTCGGCGATGATCAGCAGCGGCTTGCCGGACTGCATGACCTTCTCGAGGAGCGGGAGCAGGTCCTTGACCGAGGAGATCTTGGAGTTGGCGATGAGGATGTACGGGTCCTCGAGCGACGCCTCCATGCGCTCCATGTCGGTCGCGAAGTACGCCGAGATGTAGCCCTTGTCGAAGCGCATGCCCTCGGTGAGCTCGAGCTCCAGACCGAAGGTCTGGGACTCCTCGACCGTGATGACGCCTTCCTTGCCGACCTTGTCCATCGCCTCGGCGATGAGCTCGCCGATCTGGGTGTCGGCGGCGGAGATGGACGCCGTGGAGGCGATCTGCTCCTTGGTCTCGATCTCCTTGGCCTGCTCGAGCAGGGCGCCGGAGACGGCCTCGACGGCCTTCTCGATGCCGCGCTTCAGGGCCATCGGGTTGGCGCCGGCCGCCACGTTGCGCAGGCCCTCGCGGACCAGCGCCTGGGCGAGAACGGTCGCGGTGGTCGTACCGTCGCCGGCGACGTCGTCCGTCTTCTTGGCGACTTCCTTGACCAGCTCGGCGCCGATCTTCTCGTACGGGTCCTCGAGCTCGATCTCCTTGGCGATGGAGACACCATCGTTGGTGATCGTGGGGGCGCCCCACTTCTTCTCGAGGACGACGTTGCGGCCCTTGGGGCCGAGCGTCACCTTGACGGCGTCCGCGAGCTGGTTCATGCCGCGCTCGAGGCCGCGCCGTGCCTCCTCGTCGAACGCGATGATCTTGGCCATGTGAAGTGGTCCTCCCAGGACTGGGGGTGATTCCTTCGGACCGCGCCCGCGCCCGCGACGGACGGCCTGCGTGCCGGACGGTTCCTTCCCGCCTCGGCAACGCGGACCTCACCGACCCGGTCCATCGTTGTCACTCTCACCTTCAGAGTGCTAACGCAATGATTAGCACTCGACCCTGCCGAGTGCAAGACGCTCCCGGAATCCCGCCCTGTTTTCCGCCCTCCGGACACCCCACCGGGCGAGGAGCGGCCCGGCGACGGCGGCGAGGATCCGCAGCGTCCCGGCGGCAACCGGCACCCGGCGGGAGGCCCGCCGCGGGCCGGGTGCGGCCCCGTCCCGCAGCGGTCCCCGCGGCGGCGCGTGGGAGTGGGTCGCGGGGCGCGGGCCGCCGGTCGTGGGCCGCGGCGAGGACGCCCGAGCAGGACGAGGCACGGAGGGGGAAGGACGGGGATCGAGGGAGGGGGCGGGGACCGACGGGGCGCGGGCACGGCGTAGGGCCCGCGCCCCCGAGGGGGTGCGGGCCCTACGTCACGTCAGGATGTTCGGTCGCTGCGTTCAGCCGGCCAAACGGACCATGTCCGCCTGCGGCCCCTTCTGGCCCTGCGAGATCTCGAACTCGACCCGCTGGCCTTCCTCGAGGGTGCGGTAGCCGTCCATCTGAATCGCGCTGTAGTGCACGAAGACGTCCGCACCACCGTCGACCGCGATGAAGCCGTACCCCTTCTCCGCGTTGAACCACTTGACGGTGCCCTGAGCCATGCCTAACTCCCCTATTACTGGCCCTTGCACAGATCCGCACTTCGCGGATCCGGGTCAGACCTCACCCGCCGCCCAGGCGGCGGGCGTGCGCCGGAACGCGTCGACCGCGGCTGAATGTATCTGCCCAACTGCCCTCTGCAACAGGTCAATCGGACGACAATTCTGGTGGGGCCCGGTCAGCGGTATGCCGAGAAATCGCCGGAATTCAGGGCAAGTCCGGGCGGACAGAAGGAGCGAACCGCGCAAAGGACCCGCGGAGTTTGGCTGCATCTTGTCGGGCCGGAGGCAGGAACTCATCGACGCCCGGCCCGAGTTCGGCGCGGGGTACCCCAACTGTACCGCGCCCAATCATGCAGAATCGCCCTCCCCTGTCGGCGGCGGTATGCGACGCCGGCATGAACGGGGGAGGGCGATACGGAAAGCGCGGGTAAAGCGAAAGCGATCAGGCGCCGCCGGCCACCGCGGGAATGATGGAAACGCTGCCGCCCGCGGGGGTGGCGGTCTCCAGTCCCTGCTCGAACCGCACGTCGTCGTCGTTGACGTAGACGTTGACGAAGCGCCGCAGCTTGCCCTGGTCGTCGAGGACGCGGGCGGCGATGCCGGTGTGGTTCTTCTCCAGGTCGGCGATGACCTCGCCCAGGGTCGCGCCCTCGGCGCTCACCTCGGCCTGGCCGCCGGTGTAGGTGCGGAGAATGGTCGGGATGCGAACGGTCACGCTCATGGGGGTCTGACCTCCGGTCACGGTGAGGCTGGGTACGGGGCTGGCGGGGCGGAGGTCAGGCGAGGCCGGCCTCACGGAAGGAGTCGAGGCTGGGACGGATGGTGGCGGTCAGTCCCTGGTCGGCGACCGCGTCCAGCGTCTTGAGGCCGTCACCGGTGTTGAGGACGACGGTGGTGAGCGTCGGGTCCAGCAGCCCGTTCTCGATCAGCTTGCGCGTCACGCCGACGGTCACGCCGCCCGCCGTCTCGGCGAAGATGCCCTCGGTGCGGGCCAGCAGCCGGATGCCGGCCACGACCTCCTCGTCCGTGACGTCCTCCACCGCGCCACCGGTGCGGCGGGCGATGTCCAGCACGTAGGGACCGTCGGCCGGGTTGCCGATGGCCAGCGACTTGGCGATGGTGTCCGGCTTCTGCGGGCGGACCACGTCGTGCCCGGCCTTGTAGGCGACCGAGACCGGGGAGCAGCCGGAGGCCTGGGCGCCGAAGAGCTTGTACGGCTTGTCCTCGACCAGGCCGAGCTGGATCAGCTCCTTCAGACCCTTGTCGATCTTGGTGAACTGCGAGCCGGAGGCGATCGGGATCACCAGCTGGTCCGGCAGCTGCCAGCCGAGCTGCTCGCAGATCTCGAACGCCAGCGTCTTCGAGCCCTCGCCGTAGTAGGGCCGCAGGTTGACGTTGACGAAGCCCCAGCCCTCGCCGGCCGGGTCGCCGATCAGCTCGGAGCAGAAACGGTTCACGTCGTCGTAGTTGCCCTCGATGCCGACGAGCTCGCCGCCGTAGACCGCGGCCATGACGACCTTGCCCTGCTCCAGGTCGTGCGGGATGAACACGCAGGACCGGAAGCCGGCCCGGGCGGCGGCCGCGCCGACGGCGCCGGCCAGGTTTCCGGTGGAGGAGCAGGAGAGCGTGGTGAAGCCGAAGGCGCGGGCCGCCTCGAGGGCCTGGGCGACCACACGGTCCTTGAAGGAGTGCGTCGGGTTGCCGGAGTCGTCCTTCACGTACAGGCCGCCGGTGACGCCCAGCTCGCGGGCGAGGTTGTCGGCCTTCACCAGCTTCGTCCAGCCCGGGTTCAGGTTGGGCTTCCCGGCGACGTCCGCGGGCACGGGCAGCAGCGGGGCGTAACGCCAGATGTTGCTGGGGCCGGCCTCGATGCGGCGGCGGAGCTCCTCGGCCTCGTAGGAGGAGTAGTCGTAGGCGATCTCGAGGGGCCCGAAGCATTCCTCGCAGGCGAAGACGGGGCCGAGCGGGACGCGGTGGCCGCACTCGCGACACGAGAGCGCGGTCGCGGGGCCGAGATCGACGGGGGCGGCGGAGGTCGTCGTGGACGCGGAAGCGGTCGTGACGGTCTGTACAGCCATGAGTGGCGAGGCCCTTTCTCCTCATCTTCCTCAGCGGCGTCTTCGCCGTGAGACGGATTTGGCACCTTCCCTAGCCGGGGCCTCGCGTGATCGCGGGCACGGCTGGAGGGTTGCCGGGGCTTCATCGGGCCGTATCCCTCTGCCCCTCTGGATGAGCGTTCTTCTGTTGTTCTTCGATTGTTTTGAGCGGGCCCCGGCGAGGGGACCCGTAACCACCGGTCGAGCGAACCCGACCCCCGACATGCGGTGGTCACCGGTGATGTTCAAGACTGTAACCGAAGGCCAGGACAGTTGAGAGAGTCGTCCGGAACGCGAGACGGGCCGCCCGCCGCACGGCAGGTGGTCGGACACAGTGAGGAGCCGCTGACTGTGCTGGAAGAAGTCGAAAGCTGGCTGGGCACACGCTCCTGGCATGTGACCGATCGCCCGCTCCACCAGATCCTCGCCGCGAAACGCCAGTGCGGTTCGACGGTCTCCGTCGTGCTGCCGGCGCTCAACGAAGAGGCCACGGTCGGCGACATCGTCGCCACGATCCGCAGGGACCTGATCGAGGAGGTTCCCCTGGTGGACGAGCTCGTGGTCGTCGACTCCGGGTCCACGGACCGCACCTCCGAGGTGGCCGCCGCCGCGGGCGCCCGGGTGGTGCACCGGGACGTCATCCTGCCCCGCGTCCCCGCCGTCCGCGGCAAGGGGGAGGTGCTCTGGCGCTCGCTGCTGGTCACCGGCGGCGACATCGTGTGCTTCATCGACTCCGACCTGCGGGACTTCTCCTCCGACTTCGTCACGGGCACGGTGGGCCCCCTGCTCACCGACCCCCAGATATCGCTGGTCAAGGCGATGTACGACCGTCCGCTCGGCACCGAGGCCGGCCAGGGCGGCCGGGTCACCGAGCTGATGGCCCGCCCGCTGATCAACCTGCACTGGCCGCAGCTGGCCGGCTTCGTGCAGCCGCTGGGCGGCGAGTACGCGGCCCGGCGGTCGCTGCTGGAGCGGCTGCCCTTCCCGGTCGGCTACGGCGTGGAGCTGGCCATGCTGATCGACGCCCTGCACACCGTGGGGCTGGACGCCCTCGCCCAGGTCGACGTCGGCGTCCGCAAGCACCGCAACCAGGACAGCCAGGCCCTGGGGCGGATGGCCGCCACCATCTACCGCACCGCCCAGCTCCGGCTGGCGCGCGGACAGATGGTCCGGCCGCTGATGACCCAGTTCGAGCGCACCGAGGAGGGCTTCACGCCGCGGACCCACGCGGTGGACACCCTGGAACGGCCGCCGATGACCGAGATCGTCGAGTACCGGTCCCGCGAGGTGGCCTGACCTCACCCGTTCGGCGCAGCGCCCCGCCTCCGGGCCGGGCGCCGCCGCGACGGCCGGCGACGTTTGGACTTTTCCCCTCCGGGCTAGGTGACGCGTATGGGTTCCCCCGAAACTTCCGCCACAGCTTCCCCCGCTCCCCAGGTGCTGGTCGCCTCCAACCGCGGACCGGTCTCGTACTCGGTCGCCGAGGACGGCTCGCTGGTCTCACGCCGCGGCGGCGGAGGTGTGGTCTCGGGGCTCTCCGCGATCGGCCCGGACGCCGGCGCGCTGTGGGTCTGCTCGGCGCTGAGCGACGGCGACCGGGAGGCGGTCCACCGCGGGGTGTCCGAGCCGGGCGTGAAGATGCTGGACATCTCCGCCGAGACCCACGACGCCGCGTACAACGGCATCGCCAACTCGACGCTCTGGTTCGTGCACCACATGCTGTACCAGACCCCGCTCGAGCCCGTCTTCGACAGCGAGTTCCGGCTCCAGTGGGCCGCCTACCAGGAGTTCAACCGGTCCTTCGCCGAGGCGCTGGCGGAGGAGGCCGCCGAGGGCGCGGCGGTGCTGGTGCAGGACTACCACCTGACGCTCGCCCCCGGCATGCTCCGCGAACTCCGCCCCGACCTGCGCATCGGGCACTTCTCGCACACCCCGTGGGCCCCGCCGGAGTACTTCCGGCTGCTGCCCGACGACGTCGCGGAGTCCGTCCTGCGCGGCATGCTGGGCGCCGACCGGCTGGGCTTCCTCACCCAGCGCTGGGCCGACGCCTTCACCGCCTGCGCCGACGCGGTGGTGGGCGGCGTCGGCGACACCCGGATCGGCGTGCACGGACTGGGCGCGGACGCCGACTTCCTGCGGGAGCGGGGCCACCGGGCCGACGTCGACCAGCGGGTCGCCGAACTGCGCGCCGAGATCGGCGACGACCCGGACGGCAACCTCAGGAAGACGATCGTGCGGGTCGACCGCACCGAGCTGTCCAAGAACATCGTCCGCGGCCTGCACGCCTTCCGGCAGCTCCTGGACGACCACCCCGAGTGGTGCGACCGGGTCGTCCACGTCGCCTTCGCCTACCCGTCGCGGCAGGACCTCGCCGTCTACCGCGACTACACGGCGGAGGTCGCGCGGGTCGCCGAGGAGATCAACGCGGAGTACGGCACGCCGTACTGGACGCCGGTCGTGCTCAACCTCAAGGACGACTTCGCGCGGTCGCTGGCGGCGTACCGGCTGGCCGACGTGGCGCTGGTCAACCCGATCCGCGACGGCATGAACCTGGTCGCCAAGGAGGTCCCGGTGCTCGCCGAGAACGGCTGCGCGCTGGTCCTCTCCCGGGAGGCGGGGGCGCACGAGGAGATGGGCGACGACGCGATCACGGTCCACCCGTACGACGTGAACGCCACGGCCCGGGCGCTGCACGAGGGGCTGACCATGCCGGCGGGGGAGCGGGCCGAGCGGACGAAGCGGTTGGTGGCGGCCGCCACGGCCACCCCTCCGACCAAGTGGTTCCTCGACCAGCTCCACGCCCTCACCACCACTCCCCACTGACCCGCCCACCGGCCCACGCGGTGAACCGGTCCCGCCCCCCTGCGGGCCGTCGTGCCGCTGGGCGGCACGGGTGGGCTTCCGCAGCGCCGCGGTGGTACGGGTCACGCGCACGGCGGGACCCGTACGACCGGGGAAGCCACGCACGCCGCGGAAGCCGCGCCGCGCCCGGGCCGCGGTCAGGGGAGGTGGTCGGCGAGGGTGTGGAGGAGGTGGACGACGGCGGCGGGGTCGGGGACGACGAGGTCCGCGCGGTCGGCGAGCGCGCGGACCTCCTCGTTCGCGCTGCAGACCAGCACCCCCGGCACCCCCTCCCCCCGCAGCCCCGCGACCGCCTCGAACGCGGGAACGTCCCCCAGGTCGTCCCCGGCGTACAGCACCGCTCCCGCCCCCACGTCCCGCAGGTACCCCCGCAGCGCGACCCCCTTGTCCATCCCCGGCGGCCGCAGCTCCAGCACCATCCGCCCCGGCTCCACGATCAGCCCGTGCCGCGCGGCCAGGTCCGCCAGCGGCTCCCGCAGCGCCGCGAAGGCGGCCTCGGGGTCCTCCGCCCGCCGCGTGTGCGCGGCCAGCGCGTGCCCCTTGTCCTCGATCCACGTCCCCCTCGACCGAGGGACCGAGGCCAGCACCTCGGGGAACTCCCGCCGCACCGCCTCCACCCCGGGGTGCGGGTCCGGCGCCGTGACCTTCCCGGTGGCCGCGTCCCACCGCTCCGCGCCGTAGTGGCCGAGCACCACCAGGTGGTCCAGCCCGTCCACCCCGGCGAAGCCGCCGTTGCGCACCGCCACCTCGGCCGGCCGCCCGGTGATCACCGCCACCGCCGCCACCTTGGGCGCCAGCGCCGCCAGCGCCGGCACCGCGCCGGGATGCGCCCTGGCGAGGTCCGGGTCCGGCACGATCGGCGCGAGCGTGCCGTCGAAGTCCAGTGCGATCACGGCCCGTTCCGGCGCCGCGAGGATCGCCGCGAGCCCGTCCCGCCCGGCCGCCGTCACCGGCTCCGGGAGCCCCTGCATGTCGTTCTGGTCGCTGCCCATATCGGGACCATAACCGCGCGGCCCGCGGTCAACCCCCCGCTCAGCGTTCCGCGCGGCGGCTGTCCCGGATCCGGCGCAACCGGTTGACGGTCACCGGGTCGTGGGCCAGCGCCCGCGGGTCGTCCAGCAGCGCGTTGAGCAGCTGGTAGTACCGCACGGGGGCCAGTCCCAGCTCCTCGCGGATCGCCCGCTCCTTCGCGCCGGGCCCCGCGAATCCGCGCCGTTCCAGCGCGAGCACGTCCCGTTCCCTGCGGCTGAGCTCGTCCATGTCCAGCACCGTAACCGCTGCCTCCGACGTCCGGCTCCCGCGGGTTCCCTCGTCACTCCCTCCCGCAAGTGGACTAGACCTTTCTCGGCCCACCCGCCAGACTGGTCGGGTGAATCACGTCATCGCCCTCGATGTGGGCGGCACGGGGATGAAGGCCGCCCTGGTCGACCCCGACGGCCGTCTGCTGCACCAGGCCCGCCGGGCCACCGGCCGGCACCGCGGTCCCGAGGCCGTCGTCGACGACATCCTCGGGTTCGCCGCGGACCTGCACGCCGAGGGCGAGGCCCTCCTCGGCCGGGGCGCCGCGGCGGTCGGTATCGCCGTCCCCGGCATCGTCGACTCCGCACGCGGCGTCGCCGTCTACGCGGCCAACCTCGGCTGGCGGGACGTCCCGCTGCGCACCCTGATCGGCGAGCGGCTGCACGGCATCCCGGTGGCGGTCGGCCACGACGTGCGCTCCGGCGGCCTCGCCGAGGGCCGTGCCGGGGCGGGCCGCGGCGCGGACCGCTTCCTGTTCGTCGCCCTCGGCACCGGGATCGCGGGCGCCATCGGGATCGGCGGCCGGGTGGAGGCGGGCGCCCACGGCAACGCGGGCGAGATCGGCCACGTCGTCGTGCGCCCCGGCGGCGCGCCCTGTCCCTGCGGTCAGCGCGGGTGCCTGGAGCGGTACGCCTCCGCCTCCGCGGTCGGCGAGGCCTGGTCCCTGGCCTGCGGGGACCCGCGGGCGGACGCCGCGGACTGCGCCGAGGCGGTGACCCGCGGCGACAAGCGCGCCCAGGAGGTCTGGCAGGAGGCGGTGGACGCCCTCGCCGACGGCCTGGTCACCGGCCTCACCCTGCTCGACCCGCAGCGCCTGATCATCGGCGGCGGCCTCGCCGAGGCCGGGGAGACCCTGTTCGCCCCGCTGCGTGAGGCGGTGGCCTCGCGGATCACCTTCCAGCAGCCGCCCGAGATCGTCCCCGCCGCCCTCGGCGACTCGGCGGGCTGCCTGGGCGCCGGCCTCCTCGCCTGGGACCTGCTCGCCACCGACGCCGGCGCCCCGCGGGCCGCCGGCCCCCACTCCCCCACCCCGGAGGTGCCCGCCCCATGACGACGTCCACCGATCCCGCCGGCTCCCGCACGGTCCTCACCGGCGCCCGGGTCGTGCTGCCCGGCGGCACCGTCCCCGGCGGCCGCGTGGTCGTCGAGGGCGACCGCCTCGCCGACCCGGCCGCCGTGCCCGCGGACGCGCCCGCCACCGAGATCGACCTGACCGGCTGCTGGGTCGTCCCCGGCTTCGTGGACATCCACAACCACGGCGGCGGCGGGGCCTCGTTCACCTCCGGCACCGTCGAGGAGGTCCTGCGCGGAGTCCACACCCACCGCGCGCACGGCACCACCACCCTGGTGGCCTCCACCGTCACCGGCGACCTGGACTCCCTGGCCCGCCGCGCCGGCCTGCTCTCCGAGCTCGCCGAGGACGGCGAGATCGCCGGCGTCCACTTCGAGGGCCCGTTCATCTCCCCCTGCCGCAAGGGCGCCCACTCCGAGGAACTGCTGCGCCACCCCGACCCGTCGGAGGTCCGCAAGCTGGTGGAGGCGGCGCGCGGGCAGGCCCGGATGGTCACCCTGGCCGCCGAACTCCCCGGCGGGATCGAGTCGGTGCGGATGCTGAGCGAGATGGGCGTGATCGCCGCGGTCGGCCACACCGACGCGACCTACGAGCAGACCGTCGAGGCCGTGGACGCGGGCGCGACCGTCGCCACGCACCTCTTCAACGCGATGCCCCCGCTGGGCCATCGCGCCCCGGGCCCGGTCACCGCCCTGCTGGAGGACGAGCGGGTCACCGTGGAGCTGATCGACGACGGCGTGCACCTCCACCCGGGCGCGCTGGGCCTGGCGTTCCGTCACGCGGGCGGACGCCGGGTCGCGTTGATCACCGACGCGATGGACGCCGCCGGGTTCGGCGACGGCCGCTACCTGCTGGGCCCGCTGGAGGTGGACGTGGTCGACGGCGTGGCCCGGCTGACCGAGGGCGGTTCCATCGCCGGCTCCACGCTCACCCTGGACCGCGCCTTCCGACGGGCCGTCACGGAGGACGGCCTGCCGGTGGAGGAGGTGGTCGCGGCCATCTCCTCGACGCCCGCCCGGCTGCTCGGCCTGGACGACCGGATCGGCTCGCTGGAACCCGGCAAGGACGCCGACCTCGTCGTGCTGGACGCGGAGTTCGCGCTGCGCGGGGTGATGCGCAAGGGGGCCTGGGTGGTCGATCCGCGCCGGCGGTGACGCCGCGCCGGGCGAAGACGCCGCACCGCGCGCACCGGACGGACCGTCACCGGGACCGCGCCTGTACCGACTCTGGGCCCCCGCCTCCTCGTTTGGCATGATCGGACCAGAAAGGGCGGCCGGAACCCGGTCGCGTTCGACAGCTGGCGCATCATCGGGGGGAGGCGGACCGGATGATCCTCACGGTCACGCTGAACGCCGCGCTCGACATCACCTACCGGGTCCCGGCACTCCGTCCGCGCACCGGTCACCGGGTGTCGGAGGTCGCGGAACGGCCGGGCGGCAAGGGCGTCAACGTCGCCCGGGTGCTCGCCGCACTCGGGCACCGGGTCACCGTCGCCGGTTTCGCCGGGGGTCCGACCGGCCGCGTCGTGCGGGACCTGCTGGCGTGCACGGCGGGCCCGCTGGAGGACGCGCTGACGCCGGTGGCGGGCAGCACCCGCCGCACCGTGGCGGTGGTCGAACCGGCCGCCGACGACACCACGCTGTTCAACGAGCCCGGCCCGGCGGTCACCGCGGCCGAGTGGGCGGCCTTCCAGGTCGCCTACCGGGACCTGCTGCCCGGCGCGCGGGCGGTCGCCCTCTGCGGCAGTCTGCCGCCGGGCGTGCCGGTGGGCGCGTACGCGCACCTGGTGCGTGAGGCGCGGGCGGCGGGGGTGCCCGTCCTGCTGGACACCTCCGGCGAGCCGCTGCGGCGCGGGGTGGCCGCCCGGCCCGACCTGGTGAAGCCCAACGCCGGGGAACTGGCCGAACTGACCGGCTCGCACGACGCCCCGCAGGCGGCCCGCGACGCCCGGCGGCGCGGCGCGCGGACCGTGGTGGCCTCCCTGGGCGCCCAGGGGCTGCTGGCCGTCGGGCCGGAGGGCCACTGGCGGGCCGTCCCGCCGTGGCCGCTGCGCGGCAATCCGGCCGGGGCCGGGGATTCGGCGGTCGCCGGTCTGCTGTCCGGGCTGGTGGAGGAGCTGGCCTGGCCCGAGCGGCTGGCCCGGGCGACCGCCCTCTCGGCGGCCACCGTGGCCGCGCCCGCGGCCGGCGAGTTCGACCGGGCGCTCTACGAGGACCTGCTCGGCCGGGTCAGGGTCGCCGAGGCGGCGCCGACGGGCTGACGCCGCGGGCGGCCCGAGCGGCCCGAACCGTGCGGAGGCTTCGGGCCGTGCGGGCGGAGCGGGCGGAGCGGGCCGTGCGGGCGGAGCGGGCGGAGCGGGCCGTGCGGGCGGAGCGGGCCGTGCGGGCGGAGCGGGCGGTGCCTCAGGAGAACTTGGGCTCGTCCGCGACCTGGCCCTTGACCAGGCCGAACTGGGCGAGGTTGGCGTTGCAGCCGCTGGGGCAGGACAGGGTGACCGTGTTGGTGCCCTTGTTCAGCTCGACGTAGTTGTAGGTGTACGTCCAGCCCTTGGCCCAGTCGCCCTTCTCGGCGCGCGCGTGGTTCTTCATGTTGAGGTCGGCCGGCGTCCCGTCGTTGACGGTCAGCGTGCCCTTGGTGTCCTCGCCGGGGACGCCGTAGTACGTGAAGAGGGTGTACTGCCCGCCCTCCAGCACGCCGTTGACCGTCCAGGTCACCGAGGAACCGGGCGTGGTGAGGCCGCCCACGTAGGTGCCGCCCTCGGAACCGGCACCCGGGACGTCGCTCGCGGTGACGGCGCCGCCGGCCAGGCCGGTGGAGAGCGAGGCCGCGTCGATCCTGACCGGGTCGAACTCGGACTGCTTCTTGTCCTTGCCGTCGTCGGCGGCCTTGGTCGGCTTCTCCATGCTGGTGACCTCCGGCGACGGGCCGCCGTCCGCGCCGTTGTCGGTGTCGTCGCCACCGGTCATCGCGATGGTGATGCCCACGACCACGGCGGCGACCACGGCCACCGCGCCGATCATCAGGCCCTTGGTGTTGGGACCGCGTCCGCGCCCGCCGCCGCCACCGTGGGAGCGGTGGCCGGGGGCCGCGGGGCCGCCGGGCACTCCGACGGAGCCGAGGGCGGTCGTCTCGGGGGCCTGGTAGTGGGGGTTCGGACGGCCGTAGCCCGGGCCGGCGGGCGGCACGGGCTGCTGCACCGTCTGCTGGGCGCCGTACCGGCGCTCGCCGACGGCCCGCACACGGTTGACCGAGTTCGGGTAGCCGTAGCCGCCCCCGGAGGGCGGCTGGGCCCCGTTGGCCTGCCCGTCGGCGTAGAGGTAGCCGAACGGGTCGTCGTCCTCGGGCGTACTGGCGCCGTTGTTGCCGGACGTCATCCCTTGGTACTCCTCAACAGGTGCGGGGTCAGGTGCGACAGGTGATGTCTTGCGAGCGTACCCGGTGTTTGTAGCCCGAGTGGGTGACACAGATCCCACCGGGAGATGACGGGGCGCTGACCTGCGACTCAACCGGCACGTCTGTGAGTTTTCGGACGTGATCGTTTCTGCACGTACATCCGTTCGTCGGCGGATTTCAGCACTTCCTCCGCCGTCATTCCGCAGTGCGCCCAGCCGATCCCGAAGCTGGCGCCGACCCTCATGTCGCGGCCGTCGACCGTGATGGGCTGCACGATCTCGTTGCGCAGCCGCACCGCGAGGTCCTCGGCGTCGCTCCGGCCGAGGCCGTCGGCGAGCACCACGAACTCGTCGCCGCCGAGCCGGGCCACCGTGTCGCCGTCGCGGACGCCCTGGCTGAGGCGGCGGGCCACCTCGATCAGCACCGCGTCGCCGGCGTTGTGGCCGAAACGGTCGTTGATGCCCTTGAAGCCGTCGAGGTCGCAGAAGAGGACCGCCAGCCCCTTCGCCCCGTCGTCCCGCGCGTCCCGCGGGGCGACCGTGTGCACGTGCCGGGGCTCGCGGACGATGCCGTAGGGGTCGACCGGCACGGGGGCGCGGCTGTGCCCCATGCCCTCGAACGGGTCCGCGCCGCCGCCGTGCTCGTAGGCGGTCAGGCCCGAGCCGCCGCTCTCCTGGCCGTGCTCGAACGGCAGGTCGCGGTACACGCCGCTGTCGTAGGCCGCCTCGTAGGAACCCGCCCCGGAGGCACCCGCCTCGTAGCCGCCCGTCCCGTAGGCGCCTGTCCCGTAGGCGCCTGTCCCGTAGGCGCCGGTCCCGTAGGCGCCCGTCCCGTAGATGCCCACCTCGTGCACACCCGTCTCGACGGGCTCGTCGCCGTAGGCGGCGTCGAGCGACTCGACCACGCCGGCCAGCCGGGACCCCGCGGTGTCCAGCGCGTAGGGCCGGTCGCAGAGCCGGGCGCTCAGCCGGGCCCGCAGCTCCGCGGAGTTCGGCAGGCCGGTGAGGGAGTCGTGCGAGGCGCGGTGGGCGAGCGCCAGCTCCCGGCGCTTGCGCTCCTCGATGTCCTCGACGTGGCTGAGCAGGAACCGCGGCCCGTCGGCGGCGTCGGCGACCACCGAGTTGCGCAGCGACACCCACACGAAGCTGCCGTCCCGCCGGGCCAGCCGCAGCTCGGCCCGGCCGCCGTCGGCGTAGGTCCGGCGCAGCGTCTCGGCGTCCTCGGGGTGGACCAGCTGCTCGAAGGACTGCTTGCAGAGCATGGTGGAGGGGCGGCCCAGCAGCCGGCAGAGGGCGTCGTTGGTGCGCAGTATCCGGCCGTGCTGGTCGCCGCAGCCCATGTCGGCGATGGCCATGCCGGACGGGGCGTACTCGAAGGCCTGCCGGAAGCTCTCCTCGCTGGCCCGCAGCGCCTGCTGGTCGCGCTCCAGGCGGACCAGGGCGCGCTGCATGTTGGAGCGCAGCCGCGCGTTGGCTATGGCGATCGCGGCGTGGAAGGCGTACGTCTCCAGCGCCTCACGGCCCCAGGCGCCGGGGCGGCGTCCGTTGCGCGGCCGGTCCACCGAGATCACGCCGATCAGCTCGGGCTCCACCCCGCGGTCCAGGGTGCCGGGCGCGTACATCGGCGCGATCAGCTGGTCGTCGGGGTGCCACTCGTCCTCGAAGCGGGGCAGCGGGCCGGCGGTGTGCCAGGTCGGGACGTCGTCCTGGAGTTCCCAGACCTCGGTGTGCGGGATGAAGCGGAGCGCGCCCCAGGCCTCGCCCATCAGCAGGCGCCGGTCCCAGGAGTCGCGGGAGCCGGACCGGCCGGTGAGCAGCGCCTCCGCGGCCGTGTTGCCCGCGACGGCGGCGACCACGAGGTCGCTCCGGTCCGGGCGGACCAGGTTGACGCAGGCGAGCTCCCAGCCCAGGCCCTCGACCAGCCCGTCGGCCACGGTCTGCAGGGTGTCGGCCAGGCTGCGCGCCGTGTTCATCCGCGCCATCAGCTGATGCAGCTGCCGCAGAGTCGCAAGGCGGACATACGGTTCCGACTCGGTCTCCATGCTCGCCCTCCCCCCGAGACCTCGCAGCGAATCAAGGGTTGTCTTCGGCGTACTCGTGCAGCTTCCACGCCACTGAATCACAGCGCGCTGCCCCACCGGTACGCAGGGTCAGCAAATTTCTCACGCTGTGAGTCAAGTCACATGTATCACGGGAAACGGGGACAACGTGGGGACAACGATGGCGAACCTTTCGGAATTCCGCGGCGGGCGGGGGCGGTTGGGGCGGGACGAGAGGTCTGGGGTCGGTGGGACCCGTGGGACCGGTGGGAGGGACGGGACCGACGGGACGGCCACGGCGCTCCGAAGCGGTCCCCGGGCCGGGGACCCAGACCCGGGAGCCGGGAACCCGGGCCCGCGCGCGGTCGACCAAGGTCCGGGAGCGCAGGGCCCGGACCCGCGAGCGGTGGACCAAGGCCCGAGCGCGGTGAACCCAGGTCCACGCGTGGTGGACCACGGTCCGGGAGCCGGGAACCCGGGCCCGCGCGCGGTCGACCAAGGTCCGGGAGCGCAGGGCCCGGACCCGCGAGCGGTGGACCAAGGCCCGAGCGCGGTGAAC
>NZ_JBSFVZ010000003.1:324481-392423 GCF_053592575.1 Streptomyces sp. NPDC002640
TGCACCCAGGTCCACGCGTGGTGGACCTAGGTCCGGGAGACGGGGACCCGGGCCCGCGCGTGGTGGACCTAGGTCCGGGAGCGGGGGGCGGATGCGGCCCGGGGCCGATGCGCGGCAGGCGTGGCGGCGCCTAGCGTCGTTCATGTGGCGACCCTTTCCTCCCCCCGTGCCCCTCACACCTCCTCCGGCCCCTCGGCCCCGGCAGCCCCCGCGGCCCATGCCGCTCGGGGGCCGGGGCATGCTGAAGGGGTGAACGACGAAGAATTCCGCGCAGCCATGTCCCGGCTGGCCTCGGGCGTGGTCCTGGTGACCGCGCACGAGCCCCAGCTCGACCCCGACGGCCCGGCCGGCGAGGACGCGGGGATGACGGCGACGGCCTTCATGTCGGTCTCGCTCGACCCTCCGCTGGCGATGATCAGCGTGCGCACCGGCTCCCGGATGGACGACCTGCTCGCCGAGCAGCCGCTGTGGGCGGTGTCGGTCCTCGCCGAGGACCAGCGGCACATCGCCGGGCGGTTCGCCATGAAGGGGCGGGTCAGCGACCGGCTCCTGTTCGCGGACATCCCGCACACGCACGGCGAGGCCAGCGGGGCGCCGCTGATCGCCGGGGCGCTGGCCTCGGTGGAGTGCCGCACCGAGCAGCGGGTGGAGGCGGGCGACCACACGCTGATCGTCGGACGCGTCCTGACGGCCACCACCGGGCCGGGCGAGGCCGGACCCCTGCTCCACTTCCGCAGCCGGTACCGCCACCTGAGCTGAACGTACGGCGCGGTCCCGCCGCCGCGCGGGGCCCGCGGGGCGGCTCGGGTCAGTCCCAGGTGCGCGGGCTGCGTCCCCGCTTGGTGTCGGCCCGGCGCTTCTTCTCCTGCAGGCGGCGCTCGTTGATGCCGCGCGGGATGCGGGTGGGCCGCCTGACCTTCGGCGGGGGCGCCACGGCCTCCCCCAGCAGGGCCGTCAGCCGCTCCATCGCCGCCTCGCGGTTGCGCCACTGGGAGCGGAACTCCGAGGCCCGCACCACCAGCACGCCGCCGTCCACCAGCCGCGATCCCAGCCGCTCCAGCGCCCGCGCCTTCCACCCCGGCGGCAGCGCCTCGGTGGCCGCCACGTCGAACCGCAGCTCGACCTGGGTGTCGCTGGTGTTGACGTGCTGTCCGCCCGGTCCTCCGGAACGGGAGAAGCGCCAGCTGAGCTCCGCCTCGGGCAGAGGCACGGAGCCGCGGATGAGGAGAGGGCGACCGGACATGCCCCCATCGTCCCCCGCCCCGGGCGCCGCAGTCACCCGGGTTTTCCCGCCGGTCACCGTCCCGCTGTCCGGGTGAACGGTAAAAAAGGTAAAGGCAGGCGGAACCTCTCGGACCTCTCCCGGCGTTGAACGATGCGACGGTAGGTTCGCCCCCAGTGCGAAGCCCGTCAGTCACACAACGAAGAAGAAAGGGACTCCCACCATGGCTGTAAGCCTGTCCAAGGGCGGCAACGTCTCGCTCACCAAGGAGGCTCCGGGCCTGACCGCCGTCACTGTGGGCCTGGGCTGGGACGTCCGCACCACCACGGGAACGGACTTCGACCTCGACGCCTCCGCCATCGCGGTCACGGCCGCGGGCCGGGTGCACGCGGACGCGTACTTCGTCTTCTTCAACAACAAGGCGACGCCGGACCAGTCCATCGTCCACACCGGCGACAACCGCACGGGTGAGGGCGAGGGCGACGACGAGGCGATCAACGTGAACCTGGCCGGTCTGCCGGCCGAGGTCGACAAGGTCGTCTTCCCGGTCTCCATCTACGACGCGGAGAACCGCTCGCAGAACTTCGGCCAGGTCCGCAACGCGTACATCCGCGTGCTCAACCAGGCCGGCGGCGCCGAGATCGCCCGCTACGACCTCTCCGAGGACGCGGCGACGGAGACGGCGATGGTCTTCGGCGAGCTCTACCGGCACGGCGCGGAGTGGAAGTTCCGCGCGGTCGGCCAGGGCTACGCCTCCGGCCTCGCCGGCATCGCCCAGGACTTCGGCGTCAACGTCTGACCCGGATCCGGCCCGTGCCGCCCCGCACCGTTCCCGGTGCGGGGCGGCACCCCGGCCGTCCGCGCGGTTCCCCGCACGGACGGCGCCGCACCCGTCCCGTGGATTAGCGTGCGGCGCATGATCCTGGAGCCGCTGCCCCTCACCCCGGACCGTGACATCCCCGGCCCGCTGCTCACCGAGCTCACCGCCCTGTACGCGTCGAACCGCGACTTCCACGCGCTGAGCGGGGGCGACGAGTTCCCGGACCCGGACGACATCCGGCCCGAACAGGTGGCCGCTGCCCTCGCCGAGGAGCTCGCCAACCCCGACATCGAGGTGCTTCTGGCCCGCAGCTCGGGCCGCCTCGTCGGCCTGGCCGTGACCCTCGCCCACCACCCCGATCCGGTCGACCCCGACCCGTGGATCGGGCTGCTGATGATCGACGCGTCCGTCCACGGCCAGGGCTACGGGCGCCGCGTCGCCGCCGCGGTGGAGGCCCGCCTCTTCGCGGCCGGCCGCACCGCCGTCCGCCTCGCGGTGCTGGACAGCACGCCCGACTCCCTCGCCTTCTGGACCGCCCTGGGCTACCAGGTGATCGGCCACCGCCTGGACCGCCAGTTCCACCGCCCGTGCTCGGTGCTGCGCAAGCCGCTCCAGGACCCGCGCACGCCCCGCATGCCCCGGGCCGCCGCCCGGGTCGCCGTGGTCGGCCCCGACCCCGACCGGCCGGTGCTCCTGTTCCGCTACGAGAACCCCGACGACGGGGTCTACTGGGCGCTCCCCGGCGGCGGCCTGGAGCCCGGCGAGAGCCCCCTGCGGGGCGCCACCCGCGAGGTCCGCGAGGAGACCGGCTGGAGCGACGTCACCCCCGGAGCGCTGCTGTGCGTCTGGGAGCACGACTTCACGTACCACGGCGTCCCGGTCCGCCAGCACGAGCACGTCTACCTGGCCCGCGCCCCGCGCCGCGACCTCGCCGGCGACCTCGCCGAGGCGCACGGCGCGGACGGGATCCTCGCCTGGCGCTGGTGGACCCTCGAGGAACTCGCCGCCACCGCGGAAACGATCTGGCCGCCCCGCCTCGCCCCCCTGGTGGCCGCCGCCCTCGCCGCCCGGGCCGGCCTCGCGCCACCGGCCGGCCTCCCGTCGCAGGAGGGCCGCCCGGCCGGGGCATGACACCATCGACACGTGCTCGACATCGGCTACGCCCTCTCCAACCGCTTCCCGGACCCGCCGCAGACCGACTACCGGCGCGTCGACGTCCGCGCGCTGCGCCACGACCTGTTCTGCGGTGACGTCTACCTCGCCGACACCGAGAAGGACGAGGAGATCTCCACGGCCTGGGGGTGGGTGCCGGTGCTGGACTTCGCCTGGGCGCTCTGCGACATCGCCGAGCACATCGACCGCGACCCGGCCGGCTCCCGCGCCGCCCGGCCGCAGCGGGCCGAGCTGGACTTCACCGAGTCCACCGACCGGCTCTACTTCGAGCGCCGCTTCGGCTGGGTCGAGATCGACGCCGACTGGATGACCACCGACGAGCCGCCGCTGCGGTTCTCGCACGCGGAACTCCGCCGTGAGGCGCGGGACTTCCTCCACGATCTGGTCGCGGACCTGTGCGACCTGCACGAGGACCTCGCCGACAACCCCGCCATCTGGACCCTCCAGGCCCGCTACCCCCGCCTCCCGTAACCCCACGCCCCCACCGCGCCCCGCGGTCTGCACCCCGCTCCCCGTCCCGCTCCCCGCAGGGCGACGCGCACCCCCACGCCCCGCACCTCCCCCCCGTCCGCCCAGGTGGCATGCGACCGCCCGCGTCGATGCCCCGTAAGCGGGGACTCGGACCCCGAACGACCCGCACGGACCCGTACGACCCCGCACCGGCGAACCGCAGCGCCCCGGGGCGGCGTCCCGGCGACGCCCCCGCGTCGCCCCGCGGGGGAGGGAGAGAGCCATGCCCCGCACCGTCACCGTCGTCGGCGGCGGCCTCGCCGGACTCACCGCCGCCATCGCCGCCGCCGAACGCGGCGCCGACGTCACCCTGCACGAGGCCCACCACGACCTCGGCGGCCGAGCCCGCACCGCCGCCGCCCCCTACCGCACCAACGAGGGCCCGCACGCCTTCCTGACCCGCAGCCCCCACTGGACCTGGCTGAACGACCGCGGCCTGGTCGGCCCGGTGCCCCCGCTGCGGCCGGGCGACGTCCGCGGGATCCGGTTCCACCACCACGGCGCCCTGCGCCGCACCCCGCCGCTCGGCCTGCTGCGGCTGCTCCGGTCCGCCCCGGAGAACGTGCCCGCCGACGTCGACTTCCTCAGCTGGGCGTCGTGGCGGATCGGCGAGGAGACCGCCCGCGCCACCGCGAACCTCACCGCCGTGGTGTGCTTCCACCACGACCCCGGCGCGCTCTCCGCCCGCTTCGTGCAGGAGCGGCTCCTGCGGATCACCGGCTTCCCGCCCGAGGTCCGCTACCCGCGCGGCGGCTGGCAGACCATCGTCGACCGGATGGCCGCCCGCGCCCGCAACCTCGGCGTCCGCGTGGAGACCGGCTCCCGGATCCACTCCCTGGCAGACCTCGGGACCGGGACCCGCACCGGCCCGGTGATCGTCGCCACCTCGCTGGCCGCCGCCCGCGGCATCCTCGACGACCCCTCGCTGACCTGGCCGAGCGGCCGCACCCTCCTGATCGACCTGGCGGTACGCGAGGACCCCCGCGACGCCCTCGCCCTCTCCGACCTCGACGTCCCCGGCTACTTCGAACGCTTCACCGCCCAGGACCCCACCCTCGCGCCCCCGGGGGAGCAACTCGTCCAGGCCCAGGTCCCGCTGGCCCCCGGCGCGCCCCGGGACGAAGCCCTCGCCCACGGCGACGTGCTGCTGGACCTCGGCCTGCCCGACTGGCGCGACCGCGCCACCCACCGCCGCGACGCGCTGGCCGACGGCCGCACCGGAGCCGTGGACCCGCCGGGCACCACCTGGCGGGACCGTCCCGCGGTGGACCGCGGCGGCGGCGTCCACCTGGCCGGCGACCAGGTCGCCGCGCCGGGTGTGCTGTCCGCGGTGGCCTGCGCCGCCGCGCTCGAGGTGGTGTCGCAGGCGCTCGGCCGGTTCCGCCCGGTCCCCGGCTTCAGGCCGCCGGCGCCGCGGAGCGCGGTCGGCTCCCCAGCGCGGTGAGCGCCTCGTCGGTCAGCCGGAACACCGACCACCCGTCCTGCGGCCGGGCGCCCAGCGCCTGGTAGAAGCCGATCGCCGGCTCGTTCCAGTCCAGCACCGACCACTCCAGCCGCTGGTAGCCGCGCTCCACGCAGAGCCGCGCCAGCTCGGTGAGCAGCGCCCGCCCGTGCCCGCCGCCCCGCGCGGAGGGCCGGACGTACAGGTCCTCCAGGTAGATCCCGTGCACCCCGCGCCAGGTGGAGAAGTTCAGAAACCACAGCGCGAACCCGGCCGGCTCCCCCGTCACGTCGTCCACCGCCAGGTGCGCGAACACGGCGGGCCGCTCCCCGAACAGCGCCTCCGCCAGCTGCGCCTCGGTGGCCACGGCCTCGTCCGGCGCCTTCTCGTACGCGGCGAGCTCACGGATCATGGCGTGGACGACGGGGACGTCGGAGGGCACGGCGGGTCGAATCATGCGCTCATCCTCACACGGCCGCGTCCTCGGCGAGCCGCAGATCGATCCACGGCACGGTGTCCCCGTCGAGCAGGTACCGGTCGATCTCCACGAACCCGTACCGCAGCGCGAACCGCAGCCCGTCCTCGTTGGACGACAGCACCACCGTCTCGATCACCGCGGCCCCCAGCTCCCGCGCCTGCCCGAGCCCGCGCCGGTACAGCTCCGCGCCGAACCCGCGCCCCCGGAAGGCGGGCAGCACCCGGGCGATCACCGTGGCCGTCCGGGTGTCGTCCGACGGTGCCCGCACCGTGGTGCAGCCCACGACCTCGTCCCCGAGGTACGCGACCTCCAGGCGATGGCGCCCCGCCCGCTCCCGCACCTCCTCCAGGGTCAACAGGTGTGCGGGAATGATCGTGTTGTGGACCGACCGCCACTGCTCGAGCGTGGCGTCGTCCTCCGGCTGCCGGACGTGTAGGGCGGACATACCGGCAGCACACCGGCCCCCACCCCGCCCCGTCAACCGCTTTCCGCTCCCCCCTCCTCCCTCTCCCCACCCCCACCCGAAGGCTGAAAGGCACCGGAGGGGGTTCCAATCCCTCCCTCGCTCCCTACAGTTGACAGTCGGGCCACGGCGACGAAGGGGTGACCGAGTGGGCGGCAAGCGCTACGACCGGCTCAAGGAGATCCAACGGCTCGACCCCGAGCGGGACTTCCTCACCATCTACCGCCTCACCGCCACCTACGAGTTCCCCTGGGACCACACCCGGGCACTGGAACTGGCCCTCTACCGCACCTACGCCGTCCCCTCCATCGGCCGCCTGCTGGCCGAGACGGCGGAGATGACCGAGCGCCCCCAGAAGCGGTACGACGACACCTCGCTCCTGCTGGACGCCGTCGTCGAGCACGGCTTCGAGAGCGAGGCCGGCCGCACCGCCATCCGCCGCATCAACGGCATGCACCGCAGCTACGACATCTCCGACGACGACATGCGGTACGTGCTGTGCACCTTCGTCGTCGTCCCCGTCCGGTGGCTGGACTCCTTCGGCTGGCGCCCCCTCAGCGACCACGAGCGCCGCGCCACCGCCGCCTACTACCGCACGCTCGGCAAGCACATGGGCATCAAGGAGATCCCGCGCAGCTACGAGGAGTTCGAGCAGTTCCTCGACTCCTACGAGGCCGCCCACTTCGCCTGGGACGCGCGCTCCCGCGAGGTCTCGGACGCCACCCTCGCGCTGATGGCCTCCTGGTACCCCCGCCCGCTCGCCCCGCTGCTGCGCGCCGGCACCCTCGCCCTCCTCGACGAGCCGCTGCGCCGCGCTTTCCGCTACCCCCGGCCCCGCCCCGGCGTCCGCGCCCTCGTGCACGGCCTCCTCCGCCTGCGCGCCCGCGTCGTCCGCCTCCTGCCGCCGCGACGCCGCCCGCACCACGCCCGCCACAACCCGGAGATCAAGAGCTACCCGGGCTACCCCACCGGCTACCGCCTCGAGGACCTCGGCACCTTCCCCACCCCCGGCCTCCGCGGCTGCCCCATCCCCCACCAGCACCGCCCCGCCCCGGACCGCCCCACCCCCGACCCGGTCGACTGACCACGGCCGTCGTCGCATGGCATGGCTCAATCGCCCTCGGGTGGCACGGGCTCTGGAATTGGTCAGTTCCTCGTTCCTCGCGCTCGTCGGGGTGGGCATCCTCGCCACTGCTGCCCGCGAAGGCACATAGCCAAGCGGGCGCCGACGCCCCGCATGGTGACGTCGCGCTGCCTACCAGCCGTTCAGCGAGACCCCCGAGCCGTTGTTCAGGTAGTGGTGAAGTGCGCTGGCAGTGGTGTCCACGAACGCCTCGGGGATGGAGGCGGCGTCGGCCCAGCGGACTTGGGAGTGCTTGCGGGGTTCGCGGTTCTCCGGCTCTCCGGTCCACTCGTCGGCGGCGAAGACGACGGTGAGAAAGCCGTTGGGGGCTTCGACTCCCCGTGCGCTGTGGATGATGTGGGCGACCTTGAGTGCCTCGGGCTTCACGGTAAGGCCGGTCTCTTCGTAGAGCTCACGGACCGCGGTCTCCGTGATGGGCTCGCCCGGTTCGCTCTTGCCGACGGGGAGGTCCCACATGCCCTGAGCGAACTTGGCGTTCTCGCTGCGCTGGAGGAGGACGACGCGGTTGGTGGCCTTGTCGTGCACGATGACGGCTGCGACCAGCAGGGTCATGGATGCGAGCGCCGGCTTCAGGACTGGGGAGCGGTCGTCGGTCTGCTGGGCCACGGTGTTCCCTTCGTCGGGCGGGTTGTTGGGCATGTTAGGCGAGGGCCTCGCGGGCGCGGCGGGCGAGATCAGCTGCGCCCGGCACCTTGCGGCGCTGGTAGATCGCGAGGGTGGAACGGATCGAGGTGATGGCCTTGCGCGTGCGGTCGGAGGTCATGCCCTGCATCAGGTCGAGGGCCTGGGTCCAGGCGGCGACGGCTTCGTCGGCGCGGGCCTGGGCGGCGAGGCTGTCGCCGAGGTCGGCGTGGGTGAGGGCGTGTACGCGCTTGTACTTTGCGGGGTCCCAGCGGGTGAGGGCGTCGCGGTGCTGCTGTTCGGTGCCGATGTGGTCGGCGAGGTCGGTGAGGGTGCGGGCGGTATGGCTGGCCACAGTGCCGGCGGCGGGGCCGCTGACGCGGGAGTAGCTGGGCTGGGGGCCGTCGTTCCGTAGGAGGGCGTTTTCGGCGGCGAGGAGGGCACGTGCGGCCAGCGGATTCTCGTTGACGGCGGCGTAGGCACGGGCGTGGGCGATATGGAGGAGGGCTTCGGTCTGGCCGTCGACGTGGCCGAGGCCGCGGCCCAGGGCGCCTTCGACGAGGTCGACGCAGTGGTGGGGTTGCTTGAGGCTGAGGGCCTGGTGGGCGAGGGCGCGCATCATCCAGGCGGCGTGGCCGTGCGGGTCGGCTTCGCAGGCGAGTTGGTAGCCGACCTGGTAGTAGCGCTGGGCGGCGCCTTCCTGGCCGAGGTCGTGGTGCTTCCAGCCGGCGAGGTAGGCGAGTTCGGCGACGGCACCGAAGGCAGCCTGCCGTAGGGCTTCGGTGGGGAAGCGGCCACGGAGCATGGGGGCGGCGGTGTCGGCGAGGTAGGCGGTGACGGTGGTCAGGCCGTGTCCGCCGCCGAGGCGTTCGTCGGCGGCACTGAAGGCTGCGGTGATCTGGCGTACGACGTCCACGTCCTCCGCGCCGACCAGGGAAGTTCCGGTGCGGGCGCGGAGCATGCGGGCGGCGGCCTCGTGGTCGTGACTGAGCGGCATGGCGACGCCGGCGGTGGTGAAGGCCGCGATGGCGAGGAAGCGGCGGCGCTCGACGTCGGCGCGGCCCAGGTCGGTGACCACGAGGACCGGGTCGTGCTCTGCCGACTCCTCGACGAGTCCGGTGCCATGTACCCGATCAACCGCACGGGCCCGCGCCTTGTGTTACGCGAACTCACCGCCGATGACGTCGACACCGTGTACGCGATCTACGGCAGCCCCAAGGCCACGGAGCACCTGTCGTTCGAGCCGCGCAGCCGTGAGCAGGTCGCCGAAATCGTCGCGAGGTCCATCGCCTCCGCCGAGGTGACTCCACGCACGGAGTACGCGCTCGCGGTCGTGGAGAACGACACCGGCCGGTTGATCGGGTTCGGCCGCCTCGCCCTGGACCCGCACCAGCAGCGCGGAGCCACCTTCGGCTTCGCCCTCAACCCCGAAGCCTGGGGCGTCGGCTACGGCCTGGAAACGGTGAGGCTCCTCCTGGGCCTTGGCTTCGAGGACCTCGGCCTCCACCGCATCTGGGGCGGGCGCTCGCCTCTCAACGAGGCGTCCGCCAGAAGCATGGCGGCCGCGGGCATGGTCGAAGAGGGCATCATCCGCGAGCACATCCACAAGGCCGGCAGTTGGCGAGACTCCGTCGTCCACGCCGTCCTCGACCGCGAGTGGGCAGGTCTCCCAACGCCCAATGACTGACGCAGAACGCCAGGCAGGCAGCCGAGACAAGCTCTTGCCGCTCGAGGCCAGCTTCCATCCAGGGCGGTAGAGAGTCTGATCAACTCGGTGTGCTTCGAGGGGATCGGGCCAACCCCAGAGCTGGCGGGGTCGGCCGACGCCATTCTCCCAAGATGGTCTTCTTCAAGCACGTGGAGTACAGCGCCGGGGTGCGCTTGGCGGTTGCGGCGCGCGCGTCGGCGTGGCCCCGGTCGGGGCGGGCAGCCGGGTGATGCTGCGGACGCGAGCTGCCTGGGCGCGGGGGCTGGGTGTGTGGCGTTGGCCGAGGCGGTGGATGCGCCAGGTCAGGGTACGGGCGGGGTTGCGGGCGTCGTCCAAGGTGCGCGCTGGTGGAGGGCCTGGTGTAGGAGCGTGACCGGGTTGTGGCCAGATGCCTCCGCGGCGGCGAGAACTGTGCTAGGGCATCCCAGGTCGGGGCCTGGAGGATGCGGTCGGCGTGCTCAGGGACGGCATGCTGGAGGTGGCGGGCATAGCGCTGCTTGGTCCGGGGACCGGGCGTACGCCGGGCGAAACTGTCCAGAACCGGGACGGCGACCTGCGCGTACGCGATCTGGAGGTGGACGAGGGCGCGAAGAGCCGGCCGCAGGCGAGGCGAGTGTTGGTCTTCCAGCCCAGGCGTCGTCCGGCCTCCCGGGCGGCCTGGCGTACGACCCTCAGCTCTCCCATCCCGGTGAGGTCGTCGCTGGTCAGGATTAGCTGCCCGTAGTAGCCCTCGTACTGTGGCTTCAGGGCGGCCCTATCAGCGCTTCCAGCCGGTCGACCAGCTTCTCGTGTCGGCACCGGGCCAGTTCGTCCTTCGCGGGCATCGCGCGGCTCCCCAGCTCTCTGCCGCGGCGGCATGTATGCCATATGTGTGCCGCAAGCTCAGGGGCCCTCCCGTCCGATGGACGGAAGAGCCCCTGAGCTGGTGTTTCTCCGAGCCCCCTGTCGGGTTCGAACCGACGACCCCCGCTTTACAAGTTCGGCCTGCAACTGGCACGGTGGCGTGGCCTAGCATTGCCGTGGCCGGGCAGGAACGCACGCAGCCGCCTCTGTCTGAGGTCGTTGATGTCAGCAGTGGATGTCAAAGACCTGCCGCCGGGAGAGATCAGCAGTGATCGGATCGGGCATCTAGAGCTTGCCGGCAGGAGGAGAGAAGCTGCTCCACAGTCGTTGAGAGCTGCCGATTGAGTGCCTCGGGGTCCGGGAAGAAGTTGAGCGCTCCGTTGAGCAGCGCGACCCAGTCAGCGATGTCTATATGGTCCGACATCTGGTCATGCAACTCCCTTGCGCGCTCGACGGCATCTACGACTTCCTGAGGCGGCATCTGTCGCGCTCCTGGTTGCGCGTTATACGCCGTCTCACTCACCACCACGGACAAAGCCCTCAACGCGGTCTCTAGTTCAGCAGCAACGGGATCCGACAGGCTCAGGTGATTAAGAGCGCCGGTCGCACGATGATATTCAGCCCTCCGGGCTAGTGCTCCCGCGACTTCGAGGGCGAGTGACGACACACTCCCAGCCCTGTCGGCGACAACCGCGGGTCCTTCGAGTTTCACCACCCATAGCGCCGCGCTCATGTCCCCGAGTGAGTTCGTCTACGGCAGCATCGAGGCTTTGGGGCGCCACCGGTAGTGCTCGGGGCAGGGCCTCAGCGGCCTGTACACAGCGCGTCACTGCTAGAAGGAAACCGGCCTACGCATCACGTTGAATGCCCCGTCGCCACTGCTGATGAGCTGCGTCAGCCTCGCTACGAACGGCATCGAGAGCAGCCCTATAGGTCGACTCGGCCTGGGCTATGCCGGCATGACCAGTCTCCTCAGCTACTCGCAACGCGGCGCGCATCTGCCAACGGCCAACGAGGACAGCGGCTGAGACTCCCAACGCCGCCACAGCTGCAGCCGAGATGGCACCGATCCCCTCCAAATCCATGTCTTGAGCATGCCGCAACTGGTGTCCCCTCTGCTACGGCAGCCCCGCACACTGATCGGAGCACAGCTCAGCCGCAACTGATCACCGCCTGCCGTGACTTGCTACCAGCATCTGAACTGTCGGTAGCTGCCGACACTGGTCACCGCCAGATGTGCGCAGATGACAGCCCCTGCTCTGCATCGGCGCCAGGACGCGGGGGCCCTTGGCGTGAAGCGTTGTTGGGTCAGGAACTTACCTGCGGAGGGCACCTTGTCCTACTCTGGATCGCTGTCTCACTTGATCCCGCCGAGGAAGGTCCTCCGGGTCGCAACACGGGGGTAGATAGACGTAATGGCCCGTTCGGTCGTGCCCTATCTTGATAAAGCCTGGAATCGTCTTTACAGAGGGCGCGGACAATCAGAAATTCCGGACGTAATAAACTTGGCAGACGTCAATTCTTCGTGGCCGGATTTTCGCGCTAACGTCAGGGCAAGCCTGCGGAGCGGGCAGGTCGGCCCCGACTACGTCGAAATTCTCGACGCCCCAAAGAACCCTTTTGCAGTGCGCCCCATCGCTCGCTTGAACGTGCACGATCGGCTAGTGTATGACACTTTGGTTTTCGCCATCGCCGATCTAATCGAGACACAGCTTCGCGAGAGCGTTTTTAGCGCTCGCTGGGGAAGAAATGGCGAAGAATTTTGGAGTCCAGTCAACTCATGGGTCTCCATGCAGCAGCGCGGGGTTGAAATAATAAGCGACAATCCCTTTCAATTGGCACGCACAGACATTGTCTCGTTTTATGAACACATCGACGTAAGCACACTGGCTATCGACATCCAGGCGGTAGGGGCAAGCGCGGCAGTCACGGAAAGACTGGTTCGATACCTCCAGATGTTTCAGCGATCGAGCCACGCGTGGGGAATACCGCAAGGGCCTGACGCTTCGGGCATCCTAGCCAATATATACCTTCTGCCGATCGATGAATTCGTACACAGAGCAGGATTCCAGTATCTACGCTACTCCGACGACATGATGCTATTCGACACCGACAGGGAATCTCTACGCAACGCCCTGCTGGAAATCAATTCCATCCTGCGCTCCCGCCGACTTTCCATGTCTGGAACAAAGACCAAGATTTTCGATCACCCTGAATCGATGAACCAGCTTGAGGATCTAGAAAAGGATGCGATCAACTACGGTATCAAGATTGGTGAGCCGGATGCCGGTGAACGCCTGTACAAATTGTTTACTGAAGCGATCGAAGGAACGCAAAAAGACAGGGACGTGAAGTTTGCTCTGTTCCGCATGGGACGCCTGAAGGATGACAGGGCACTTCCGTGGGCGCTTCGGAATTTGAAAGACAATCACCACCTAGCCAGTCAACTCTTGCAGTATCTTGAGTGCTTTCCCGACAGAAGGATAGCGACTGGCCGGGCTTTCATTTCGGCAATGCGCCTAATCGCCGATCACAAGTACGACCACCTCGAACAGCGCATTCTCCAAGCGGCTACTCGTCAGCGTGTTCACTCGGCAGTGCTTAGAGATATGGCTTGGGCGATCCTGCAGAATAAGAACAAGACAAACCTTCCACGCGAGTTTGCCGCCAGATATTTGGGGCGCAATAGCACGGTCGCTGACGGGCAACTGCTGAGAAGGCAGTACGAGGACGAGGAAAATGTCAACGTACGACGGGCCTTGCTGATTGCAATGTACGAGGCCAGATCGGTTTCGAGAGGGCTGCTAAGGAGCCTTGCTTCCTCCGGTTCGCAACTCTCTTGGGTGAGCCGGTACCTACTTAAAGATCCCTACGTACCCGTACCTCGCTAGGAGAAGTAATGGGAAGATTGTTGATTTACGCACTCCTCGCGGTCTCATCAGGAGTCGTTAGTTTTTTCATATCGAACTCCACGGTTATCAACATGACCGCGGGCTTCAGTATGGGAATGTTGATTCCCGTTGTCGACGAGATCGGCAAGAACTGGGAGCAACTTCGACACATCTGGTACTCACTGCGTTATCGAAGCAGGTCGATCAGAGTATCAACGTCTTACCTCTTCCGGATCGTGATTGACGGCAAATATCTATTGATCCGCGGCTCTCGGTACCCTAATCAGTTCCAACCTGTGGGCGGCGTACACAAAGTGTCTCCGCAGGGAAGCACGGCACTATCAACTATGAATGTTGTGGGTGACGACCTGATTCCGGTAGACCCAAGCAGTGACGGAGATATTCGTGTGCGAGTCCCCGGCAAGAGGATTGTGCAATTTTTTCGATGGTTTGACTCTCGCGAAGGGAGAGAAGACTCCCCTTGGCGTGAGTTTCAGGAGGAGCTGCTAGCATCTGGGATGTTGCCTGCTGACAAATTCCCACACATCATGCACAATTACGTACGTCGAGACGTAGACAAAATCAGGTACAGCCCGTGGGCGGATTCCCCCGAAATATTGGTAGCAGATATATATGAGCTAATCCCAACACCGGAACAAGAAATCGCCTTGCGTCAAATCGCGCAAATGGGACACCCGGATCTAGTTTGGGTTACGCCTTCCCAGATTCAACGTCGGGGAGCTACTCCCGGTCAGCCGCACAGTATCGAGATCGCGGAGCATGCCAAACGACTTCTGTGAGGGGAGCATCGGGCCGGCGAAGAGCCCAAAGTAGCTGGACACTGTCTCCGCCGAGGACGGTAAGCGGCCAATTCTCCCAGCCACTGCTCACCCCAGCTCGCATCCCGTCTGCCGTCGACCCACACATCGTGGAGCGGGCGCAGTGCCGGGCGTCCAGGTGGAGCGCGCCACTGTACGAACGACCTGGACGCCCGGTGCTGTGTCTGCTCCACGATGTGTGGGTCGACGGCAGACGGGATGCGAGCCCTCACGCCCGCCACCTTCGACCGGCACTCGCCCGCGGCGCCCCCGCCATTCGAGAACCGCGTCCTCCTGGTCCGCCAGCAGGTGCAGCGTCGACGCGGGGTGCTCCACAACGACGAGACCAAGGGGCGCCGCTCGCGTGCCCTCCCCCTGCCGGCCATCTGTATCGCCCCGCTGCGCTGGCACCGGATGCGACAGCGGTCGGCGTACGCGGCCGCCGGCATCGACTGGGTTCCCGAGGGCTACGTCTTCGCGACCCGCACAGGGCGGCCGATCGAGCCGCGGAACGTGCACCGGTCCTTCGTCCGCGTCAGCGAGTCTGCCGGCCTCCGGCCCGTCCGGCTGCACGACGCCCGGCACGGCTGCGCCACCCCTGCTCACCGCGGCCGGGGTCGCGCCCCGCGTCGTCATGGAGATCCTGGGCCACAGCCAGATCAGCATGACCATGGACGTCTACACGCACGTCGTGCAGGACACGCAGCGGGAGGCGATCAGCCACATGGACCGGCTGCTGAAGCGGCGGCCCGCCCGTGAGTGACCGCCCTCGTTGATGTCAGGCGTGGATGTCGAAGGCCCCGGACCATGATCGGTCCGGGGCCTTCGCCGTGTCTTGCCTGGAGCCCCCTGTCGGGTTCGAACCGACGACCCCCGCTTTACAAGAGCGGTGCTCTGGCCAGCTGAGCTAAGGAGGCGTTGCCCGAGCAGTGTACCCACCGCGCCGGGGGGCCTCGTCGGGAATTGTTGCGAACTTCTCCGCCGGACTCTGCTGACTTTGGGGGCCACGCGGGTTAACGTCCCTGCAGTCCGGTTCACCGGACCGGACATCACCACCTTCCACTACGGATCGTCCGGCACGTTCCTGCCGGTGAAGGGGGCCCATCACCATGGCCACTGTTACGTTCGACAAGGCGACCCGCATCTACCCGGGTGGCACCAAGCCCGCCGTCGACGCGCTCGACATCGAGATCCAGGACGGCGAGTTCCTGGTCCTCGTCGGCCCGTCCGGCTGCGGCAAGTCGACCTCCCTGCGCATGCTCGCGGGTCTGGAGGACGTCAACGGCGGTGCGATCCGCATCGGCGACCGCGACGTCACCCACCTGCCGCCCAAGGACCGGGACATCGCCATGGTGTTCCAGAACTACGCGCTGTACCCCCACATGACGGTCGCCGCGAACATGGGCTTCGCGCTCAAGATCGCGGGCGTGCCGAAGGACGTCATCCGCCAGAAGGTGGAGGAGGCCGCGCGCATCCTCGACCTCACCGAGTACCTGGAGCGCAAGCCGAAGGCGCTCTCCGGCGGTCAGCGTCAGCGTGTGGCGATGGGCCGCGCCATCGTGCGTGAGCCGCAGGTCTTCCTCATGGACGAGCCGCTGTCCAACCTGGACGCCAAGCTCCGTGTCTCGACCCGTACGCAGATCGCGTCGCTGCAGCGCCGCCTCGGCATCACCACCGTCTACGTCACCCACGACCAGGTCGAGGCCATGACCATGGGCGACCGGGTGGCCGTGCTCAAGGACGGTCTGCTCCAGCAGGTCGACACCCCGCGCAACATGTACGACCGCCCCGCCAACCTCTTCGTGGCCGGCTTCATCGGCTCGCCCGCGATGAACCTGGTCGAGGTGCCGATCACCGACGGCGGCGTGAAGTTCGGCAACAGCGTGGTGCCGGTCAGCCGTGAGGCGCTCTCCGCGGCCTCCAGCCGTGGCGACACGACGGTCACCGTGGGCATCCGGCCCGAGCACTTCGAGGTGGTGGAGCTCGGTGGCGCCGGCCTGGCCAAGGACGCCGGCCTCGAGGTCTCGGTGAACGTGGTCGAGGAGCTCGGCGCGGACGGCTACGTCTACGGCACCGCCCGCGTCGGCGGCGAGGACAAGGACCTGGTGGTCCGCGTCAACGGCCGCCAGGTCCCGGAGAAGGGCGCCAAGCTGCACGTGGTGCCGAAGGCGGGCGAGACCCACGTCTTCTCCACCTCCACCGGCGAGCGTCTCTCCGACTGATCCGGAGCCGGCACCGGCACCGGCCGGCGTCGGAACGGGCCCCGCGGCTTCGCGCCGCGGGGCCCGTCCCCGTTTCCCGGGCGACCGGCGACGCCGGGGAGACACACCGGCCCTGGCTGCGCCTCGACAGGCCGCTCTGCACGGCCGCACGCACCGCAAGGGCCGCACCGCGGCACAGGGCGGCGTCAACACGGCTACTCGAATGCTCCACCGAAAGGTCACCCATCAGGGTTACCAAATGTCGCCAAACAACTACCGCCCGCTACCCTCACTCGCGTGAAGCACACCACGAACCAGCAGACGCGCGCCGGCCGCGGTCCCGCCCGCGGGATCGGCCGCACGCTCGCCCTCGTCCTCCCCGTCGTCCTGGTCCTCTCCGGCACGCTCGCGGTCACCCGGGTGAACTGGTCGGGCGAGCCCTCCGACCCGGTGCTCGCCGCTGCGAACGCCGGGGCTCCGGCGGGCGTCTCCGGCAAGACCCGCCCCGCCCCGCAGGACGTGCTGCGCGACCGGCTGCTGACCGAGCTGCAGGAGAAGGACCCGGGCGTCGCCCTCACCCACCTCCAGAAAGCGGTCGACGAGCAGCCCTCGCTGGCACGGCACTGCGCGTCCATCGCCCGCGCCCTCGGCCGGGCGGCGGTCCGCGTCCACGGTCCGGTGAAGGCCCAGTCCTACTCCCGCCCGGTGTGCGACACCGCCTTCGCCACCGGGGTGGCCGCGGCGGGCCGCTAGGCACTACACCGCCAGGGCCTGTTCCCGCACGACACCCCTCCTCGCCCTGTGGCGCGCGGGGCGCACGTACAGTGCGGTCCATGACCGATCCGAACGCCGCCGCGCGCCCCGTCCAGGCCGTCATCCTGGCCGGTGGCCAGGGCTCCCGCCTGCGCCCGTACACCGACGACCGGCCCAAGCCGATGGTGGAGATCCCCGGCACCGGCACGCCGATCATCGGCCACCAGATCACCTGGCTCGCCCAGGAGGGGGTGACCGACGTGGTCGTCAGCTGCGGGCACCTCGCCGACGTGCTGGAGAAGTGGCTCGACTCCGCCGATCTGCCGGCCCGGGTCACCACCGTCGTCGAGCCGGAGCCGCTGGGGCGGGGCGGCGGGCTGAAGTACGCCGCGGCGCACCTGCCGCACCCCGACCGTGCCTGGTACGCCACCAACGGGGACATCTGGACGCGGTTCTCGCTGCGCGACATGGCCGACTTCCACACCGGCCGGGGCGCGGTGGCCACGCTTGCGCTGGCGCGGCCCCGGCTGCCGTGGGGGGCCGTCCGGACCGACGGGTTCGGGTACATCAACGACTTCATCGAGGCGCCGCCGTCGACCTTCGAGATCAACGCGGGGGTGTACGCGTTCTCGCCGGAGTTCGCCGAGCTCCTGCCGGACCGCGGGGACCACGAGCGGAGCACGTTCCCCCGGCTCGCGCGGGAGCGGCGGCTGGCCGGGTTCTCCATCCCGCACGGGGCGTACTGGCGGGCCATCGACACGGCGAAGGACCTCACGGAGGCCGCCAAGGAGCTCGCCGCCCTCAACGGCTGACGCCCGGCCCGGCCCGCGACCGGCTCCGGAGGCCCCGGCGGGCCGACGGCGCGACGCGCCATCGTACGCCCGGGAGCCCGCCAATGCGGTCCCGCCGCCGATAGGGTCTGGCCACCGTCACCGCGCCAGGGCGTCAGGACGCCAGGGCGACGGGGCGACAGGCCGCCAGGGCGACAGAGGGGAAACCGCGTGCCGCAGCTGCTGAGGGTCCAGAATTTCACCGTCTCGCGTGACGGGGTCGGCGCGGGCGAGGACCAGAGCCTGGAGAACCCGTTCGGTCTCGCGGTCGATCCGGCGACGCTCTTCGCCTGGGCGGGCGCCACGGCGAGCTGGCCCAACCGCACCGACCCCGGCGGCAGCCGCGGCCTCGACGACTACTTCACGCGGGACTTCTCGCACGACATCGGCGCCGAGATCATGGGCCGCAACAAGTTCGGCCCGCAGCGCGGGCCGTGGACGGACCACGAGTGGAAGGGCTGGTGGGGCGACGAACCGCCGTTCCACACCCCGGTGTTCGTGATGACGCATCACCCGCGTCCGTCGTTCACGCTCTCCGACACCACGTTCCACTTCGTCGACGGCGACCCCGCGGCCGTCCTGGAACAGGCGCGGAAGGCGGCGGGGGGCAAGGACGTCCGGCTCGGCGGCGGGGTCTCCACCGTGCGGCAGTTCCTGGAGGCGGACCTCGTCGACACGCTGCACGTCGCGGTCTGTCCCGTGGAGTTCGGTTCCGGTCTGCGGCTGTGGGAGTCGCCCGACGAGCTGCTCGACCGCTACCACCTGGAGGTCGTGCCCAGCCCGAGCGGCGTGACCCACCACCTCTTCTGGCGCAGGTGACACCACCGGGGTCCCCGCCAACGGGACCACACCCCGGCAAGGGGAAAGCCCCCGGCCCGCACCAGGGCCGGGGGCTTTCCCGTCGGGCCTTCCCGTCGGGATCTCCGTCGGGATCTCCGTCCGGCTCGTGCCGGTCAGCCGAAGAGGCCGCCGACGAGGCCGGGGTTGCGCGGGGACTCGTCGGGGGAGCCGCCGCCGGAAGGGCTGCCGGAGGAGGGGGCGCCGTCCGACGTGCCGGCCCCCGCCGGCGCCTCCTCGGGCGCGGGCTCCACCGGCGGTGCCTGACCGGACTCGCTGGGCCGCCCGCCCGAGGGGTCACCGGCGTCCCCGGTGTCCGTCCCGGCGGCGTCCTCGCCCGCGTCGGCCTCCGTGCCGGCGGTGCGCTCCTGGGCCCCCGCCGTGCCCGCGGTCGGCTCGGAGGCCGTGCCCTCGGACCCGGCCGTGGGCTCGCCCGAGGCCGACTCGGACGGCGACCGGCTTCCCGGCACCGTGTCACCCGGCAGCGGCGACCCCGGCAGCGCGTTGCGGGGCGGCTCGCCGGGGCGCGGCACGACCACCCGGTCCGCGTCCCGCACCGCCGCGCCGAGCAGCGACCCGACCAGCAGGGTCAGGCCCGCGACGACACCCGCCGCCAGCGCACCCCGCTTCAGCACGTACCGGCGCAGGTCCCACAGCGGGGCCCGCGGGCCCAGCCGCCGCCAGGCCCGCCCGGCCAGCGCGCCGTCCGCCGAGTAGACCGGCGCGCCCGCGATCACCAGCGGCGACCAGGCGGCCAGGTAGACCACGTCCGCCATCTCGTACACCGGCACGGCCTGCCAGCTCACGCACATCAGCAGCGTCGCCGCCAGCAGCACGCCCACCCCGGCCGCGACCCGCTGCCACAGGCCGAGGACGGTCAGCACGCCCACGAGCACCTGCAGGAAGGCCACGGTCAGGCCGGAGCCCACCGGGTGCTGGAGGGCGAAGCCGTGCAGCGGTTCGCCGATGCCCCCCGGTTCGAGGGCGTGCAGCAGCCGGGTCATCGAGCCGCGTTCGCCGCCGTCGAAGTAGACCGGGTCGCAGAGCTTGCCCATGCCGTCGTAGACGGAGACGAAGCCGAGGAAGACGCGCAGCGGCAGCAGCACCACGCCCAGGTTCATCCGGCGGCCGGGGTAGTAGGCGTGCTTCTCCGTCGCCCGCCGGCCCCCGCGGCCCTCCTCCGCCCCGGCCTCCGCCGCGAGCGCCTCGGCGCCGTAGCCGTCCGCGGCGTACCCGTCCGGGCCGTACCCGTCGGGCCCGTAGCCGTCCGGACCGTAGCCGTCGGGGCGGTAGGCGTCCGCGGGGTGACCGTCCGGACCGTAGACGTCCGGACCGTAGACGTCGGGACGGTGGCCGTCCGTGCCGTAGCCGCCGCCCGCGTACCCGTCCGGGCCGTAGCCGCCGTACCGCGCCCCCGTGTCCCCGTACGCGCCCGTCCGGCCGTAGCCGGAGGTGTCGGAGCCGTACTCGTCGGCGTAGGTCTCGTACGCGCCCGGCGCCAGATAGCCGGGCTCCTCGAAGGCGCTGCCCACCGACCGCATGGGCGGCAGGAGGCGGGTGCCCTCGCCGATCACCGGCGTCTCGAGAGTGCGCTCCGTCGCGCTCTCCTCGCGCCCGCCCGCGTAGCCGGCGGCCACACCGCCGTCGTAACCCCGGTCGAAGCCCTCGCCGAAGCCGCCGCCGTAGCCCGCGCCGGGGTCCGGCAGCCGCGGGATGGTCTGGGTCGTCGCGGGAGAGGGCGTGGGGGACACCGGTGCGGCGGGCGCGGCGGGCGCCTGGGCGAGGCCGCCCAGCTGGGCACCCCGCACGGCCTGCAGCAGGCGGTGCGCCCCCGTGTCGTCCGGCGCGGAACGCCCGCTCCAGACGACCGGACGCCGCTTCTTCCCGGCCGCGGCCGCACCCGGCTGCGCGACGACGGGGATCGGCGTCGTGTCCTCGGTGGCTCTCACGTGCCCGGCGATCCGCGTCGACCTGGCCCGCCGCGCCGAGGCGCCCAACTGCACGCGGAAACTCGCGTGATTGACGATGACCTGCGCGGGATCGCAGGGCACCTTCACCATGCTCAGCGCGGGGGTGTCGTCGAAGCCCGACGGACGGTCCCCCGTAGGTGTGCGGGGTGTTCTGGTGTCCACACTCATCTAACCGAGTGACGACACGTAAGGACACTGCCCCGAGCGCCCCGATCTGTCCGAAGCACGTCAAGCTCGGCAGTCGCCCCCAAAACACCCCGCGTGGGCGAATTTCTGCACACCTGTTCGAGACGGAACGGGTGCCGCGCCGGGTCCCGCAGGACCCGGCGGTCAGGCCCGGCGGTCAGGCCCGGCGCTCGGGCCCGGCGGTCACACCCGGCGGCGTGCCGCCTCGTAGAGCACGATGCCCGCCGCCACACCGGCGTTGAGCGACTCGGCGCCGCCCGGCATCGGGATGCGGACCCGGAAGTCGCAGGTCTCGCCCACCAGGCGGGACAGGCCCTTGCCCTCGCTGCCGACCACGACGACGACCGGGCCGGAGAGCGCCTCCAGGTCCCCGATCTCGTGCTCGCCGTCGGCCGCCAGGCCCACGACGACCACGCCGGACTTCTTGTACTGCTCCAGCGCCCGGGTCAGGTTGGTGGCCCGCGCCACCGGGGTGCGGGCCGCGGTACCGGCCGAGGTCTTCCAGGCGCCCGCGGTCATGCCGGCCGCGCGGCGCTCCGGCACGACCACGCCGTGGCCGCCGAAGGCGGAGACGGAGCGGACCACCGCGCCGAGGTTCCGCGGGTCGGTGACCCCGTCCAGGGCGACGATCAGCGGGTCCTCGCCCGCGTCGGCGGCGTCGGCGACCAGGTCCTCGGGGTGCGCGTACTCGTACGGCGGGACCTGCAGCACCAGGCCCTGGTGGTTGAGGCCGTTGGTCATCCGGTCCAGCTCGGGGCGCGGCGCCTCCATCAGGTTGATGCCGCCGCGCTCGGCCGCGAGCTGCAGCGCCTCGCGGACCCGCTCGTCGCTGTCGATGAACTGCTGCACGTAGAGCGTCTTGGCCGGCACGCCCTCGCGGAGCGCCTCGACGACGGGGTTGCGGCCGACGACCAGCTCGGAGGTGGAGCGGCCACCGCCGCGCCGGGCGGCGGTGGGCCGGCCCTGGGCGCGGCGGGCCTTCGCGTTGGCGGCACGCTGCTTGGCGTGCCCCTTGCGCATCTCGGCGGGCGGGGTCGGTCCCTTGCCCTCGAGACCCCGGCGTCGCTGGCCGCCACTGCCGACCTGCGCGCCCTTCTTACTCGATGCGCGGCGGTCCTTGGACATGAGCTGATCGTCTCCGTGAAGCTGGGGGGTGTGTACGTCTGTACGTCTGGATACGTCTGGAAGTGCAAGTGTGCCGCCCGGAAGCCCGGGCGGCACACTCGCGCAGGTCAGGTCAGCGGCCGCCGAGGGACCACCGGGGTCCGTGCGGGCTGTCCTCGACGACCAGGCCGGAGCGGCCGAGCTGGTCGCGGATGGCGTCGGCGGTCGCCCAGTCCTTGCGGGCGCGGGCGGCCTCGCGCTGCTCGAGCACCAGCCGCACCAGCCCGTCGACCACGCCCTCGAGCTCCTCGCCGCGGCCCTGGGCGCCGCCGGACCAGTGTGCGTCCAGCGGGTCGAGGCCGAGCACGCCGAGCATGGCGCGGACCTCGGCCAGACGGGCGACCACGGCCTCCTTGTCGTCGGCGGCCAGCGCGCTGTTGCCCTGCCGGACCGTGGTGTGCACCACGGCGAGCGCCTGCGGGGTGCCCAGGTCGTCGTCCATCGCCTCGGCGAAGGCCGGCGGGACCTCGGCGGCGGGCTCGACCGGCCCGCCCGCGAGCTCCACGGCGCGCTCGACGAAGCCCTCGATCCGGGCGAACGCCGACTCGGCCTCGCGCAGGGCCTCCTCGCTGTACTCGATCATCGACCGGTAGTGCGGGGTGCCCAGGTAGTAGCGCAGGACGATGGGCCGCCACCGGGTGACCATCTCGGAGACCAGCACCGAGTTGCCCAGCGACTTGGACATCTTCTCGCCGCTCATCGTCACCCAGGCGTTGTGCATCCAGTAGCGGGCGAACTCGTCGCCGAACGCCTTGGACTGGGCGATCTCGTTCTCGTGGTGCGGGAAGATCAGGTCCAGGCCGCCGCCGTGGATGTCGAAGGCGGATCCCAGGTACTTGTGGACCATCGCCGAGCACTCCAGGTGCCAGCCGGGGCGGCCCCGGCCGAACGGGGTGTCCCAGCTGGGCTCGCCCGGCTTGACCGCCTTCCACATGGCGAAGTCGCGCGGGTCCCGCTTGCCCGCCACGCCCTCGTCGGGCTGGCGGAGGTCGTCGACGTCCTGGTTCGACAGCGAGAGGTAGTCGGGGTACGAGCGCACGTCGAAGTAGACGCTGCCGTCCGCCTCGTAGGCGTGGCCGCGCTCGATCAGGCCCCGCATCATCTCGACCATCTCGGTGACGTGGCCGGTGGCCCGCGGCTCGTACGTCGGCGGCAGGCAGCCGAGCGCGTCGTAGGCGGCGGTGAAGGCCCGCTCGTTCTCGTAGCCGATGGACCACCAGGGGCGGCCCTGCTCGGCCGACTTGGCGATGATCTTGTCGTCGATGTCCGTGACGTTCCGGACGAAGGTCACCTGGTAGCCGCGGTGGGCGAACCAGCGGCGCAGCACGTCGAAGTTGAGGCCCGAGCGGATGTGCCCGATGTGCGGGGGCGCCTGGACGGTGGCACCACACAGGTAGATCGAGACACAGCCCTGCGTGAGCGGGACGAAGTCACGGATCTGCCGGGCGCTGGTGTCGTACAGGCGAATAGTCACGCCTCAAGAGTAGTGGGCGCGGGCCACTGCCTCACGCCCACTACCACAAGCGGCCACCGGCGGTTGCCGCTACCGTCCGGCCTCGCGGACGACCAGGGCGGTGGCGACGGCCATCAGCCCCTCGTCCCGCCCCGGGAAGCCGAGGCCGTCGGTGGTCGCGCCGGAGACGGAGACCGGAGCGCCCGCCGCCTCGGAGAGGATCTTCTGCGCCTCGTCGCGCCGCTTGCCGATCTTCGGCCGGGGTCCGACGACCTGCACGGCGACGTTGCCGATGACGAAGCCCGCCGCACGGACGATCCGGGCCGCCTCGGTGAGCAGGGTGACCCCGGAGGCGCCGGACCACTCGGGGCGGGAGGTGCCGAAGTGCTGCCCCAGGTCGCCGAGTCCGGCGGCGGAGAAGAGCGCGTTGCATGCGGCGTGCGCGACCACGTCGGCGTCGGAGTGCCCGGCCAGTCCGGGACCCTCCCCCTCCCACTTCAGGCCCGCGCACCACAGGTCGCGGCCCTCCTCGAAGGCGTGGATGTCGGTGCCGATGCCGACCCGTGGCAGCGGGTACGGGACGGCGGGCTGCTCGGAAGCCGGCGCTGCCGCGGGCTGCTCGGAAGCCACCGCTGCCGCGGGCTGCTCAGAAGCCATCGTTGCGCCTCCTGCGGGCCAGGACCGCCTCCGCCAGGACCAGGTCCAGCGGGCGGGTCACCTTGAACGCCTCCTCGTGCCCGGGCACCGTGACGACCCGCAGGCCGAGGCGTTCGACCATGCTCGCGTCGTCGGTGACGTCGCCCTCGACCTCCTTGTGGGCGCGGGTCAGCACCGTCCGGTCGAACCCCTGCGGGGTCTGCACGGCGCGCAGCCGGGCCCGGTCCGGGGTGGCCACCACCGGCTCGGGCTCCCCGGTGACGGCGGCCGGCTCGACCTCCTTGACCGTGTCGGCCGGCGGCAGCGCGGGGACCACGGCCGGGGCGCCGTCGCGCACGGCCTCGATCACCGCGTCCACGGTGTCCACCGGGACCAGCGGCCGGGCCGCGTCGTGGACCAGGACCACCTCGTGGCCGGAGGGCAGCGCCTCCAGGCCGAGCCGCACCGACTCCTGCCGGGTCTCGCCGCCGGGGACCACCAGGAAGTCGGTGCGTTCCGGCAGGGCGTGCGAGTCGAGGAGGGACCGCACCTCGGCGGCGCCGTCGGGCGGGGCCACCACCACGACCAGGGAGACATGGCGGGACGCGGCCATGGCGCGCACCGCGTGGATCAGCATGGGGGTCCCGCCGAGCGTCCGCAGCGCCTTGGGGGCGCCGGGGCCCAGCCGTACTCCGCGGCCGGCGGCCGGGATCACCACGGCGGTGCCGGCCGGCGGGGAGGAGGGGCGCTCGTCTCGGGACAAGGCTGCGTCAGACATCGGTTCCCGTCAGGTTTGTGTGCTCCGCGCGGATGGGTATGGCCTCACCGAACCGCATGCTCCGCCGCCGGCCGGCCCTTCCGTAACAAACGGGCGGCGCGGAGGATCACGGGTACGGAGAGGCCGGGCGAGGACCTGCCGCCGGCGTGACGGCCGATCCGTCCCTGGACATGCCGCAGCGCCCGGCAATGCTTTCGCATCATCGGGCACTGCGGCAGCGACTGTCCTAGATCCGGTCGCGCTCGGCGAGGCCGCGCGGGCGCGTCCGGATGAACATCAGGAGGCGAGCACCTCGTCGAGGAGCGCCTCGGCCTTGTCCTCGTTGGTGTTCTCCGCGAGAGCGAGCTCGCTGACCAGGATCTGGCGGGCCTTGGCGAGCATGCGCTTCTCACCGGCGGACAGGCCCCGCTCGCGCTCACGACGCCACAGGTCGCGCACGACCTCGGCGACCTTGATGACATCGCCGGAGGCCAGCTTCTCCAGGTTTGCCTTGTAACGGCGTGACCAGTTGGTGGGCTCCTCGGCGTACGGCGCGCGCAGCACCTCGAAGACCCGGTCCAGTCCATCCTGACCGACCACGTCACGCACGCCCACGAACTCCGCATTGTCCGCCGGCACGCGCACCGTGAGATCGCCCTGGGCGACCTTCAGCACCAGATAGGTCTTGTCCACGCCTTTGATCTGGCGAGTTTCGATGGCCTCGATCAGCGCGGCCCCGTGATGGGGATAGACCACGGTGTCGCCAACCTTGAACGTCATGTGACAGGTACCCCTTCCGTGGCTATCCAGGGTAACACGGATTGGGCGTGTTCTGAATGGCGTTTTCGCAGGTCAGGGCATATCTCGGGGCTTGACAACTCCAGCGGGTACATGCTTCGGAAGGGGAGCGGAAGGGGGTATTCGCAGGTCGGAGGGGGGTTCCCGGCCGTGCGAAACGCGGACGTTACACCCCTTCGAGGCCTCGCGACAACGACGTTACGCCCCAGAATGTCCGATTCCAAGTGAACGAACTCCGCTACTCCGTTCGAGCGGGCCATCCGGCTGCCGGGTGACGCGCGGAGGCAATCGGAAATTGATCACCGGGCACCCGATGCACCCCCTGATCAAAATTCGCCAACGGCATTCCGGGCCTGCGGAAATAACAGCCCGCAGTTATCCGAAAGCCGAGCCGACGGCACGTGAATCCACGGGCGCCCGACAAGGGTTCGAGGCGCCTTCGGGGGTGAAGACCTATGTTGTTGTGACGAACGTCAAGCGGAAGGGTGACGTCCCGGTGCCCGCGGACGGGCGGTTCACACCGGGTGAGCGCGCGGTTCTCCTCGGGTGGGTCGGGTGCGGCCGGGAAGAGGCGGCTCGGTAATCTTGGGGCGCCAACGCTTCACCCGTCCCTGGGAGCCGGCGGCGTCACCGCCGTCCCGCTTCGCCCACGTTAAGGAGTTGCCGCCGCCGTGAGCAGCAGCCTTCGACGCGGCGCCCTCGCCGCCGCCGCCATCGCGTTCTCGATCGCCTCGCTCGCCGCCTGCGGCGCCGGCAACAACGCCGAGACCCTGCAGATCAAGCCGGATCTGGCGGGCGTCGCGGTCGGCGACATCAAGGTGCAGAACGTCGCCGTCCTCACGCAGCCCGACACCGAGGCCACCGGCCCCGCCGCCGTCATGGCGACCGTCTTCAACGACGGCACGAAGGACCAGACGCTGGACTCCATCACCCTGGACGGCGGCCACACCGTGGAGCTCGAGCCGGCCAAGGGCGGCACGCTGACCGTTCCGGCCGGCGGCCGGCTGGTGATCGGCGGCGACAAGGACGCGACCGCGACGGTCTCCGGCGGCCGGGACGCCGTGCGGGACGGCGACAACCACAAGGTGACCTTCACCTTCAGCGAGACCGGCCGGGTCTCCCTGGAAGCGCTCGTACTGCCCGCCGACAGCTACCTCTCCGACTGGGGCCCGAGCGCCGTCCCCGGCGCCGGCGAGCCCTCCGGCTCGGCCTCGCCGTCCGGTTCCGCCACGGAGCCCGGCGCGGCGGACGCCTCCGCCTCCGCCCCCGAGGGCGACGCCGGCCACTGACGACGGCGGACGGGTCACACGCCCGCCGCGGCGCGCACACGCCGAAGGGGCGGCTCCCCGCGGGGAGCCGCCCCTTCGGCGTGTGTGGGTCCGGGCCGGCCTACGGCTCGAACTTGTAGCCCAGGCCGCGGACCGTGACCAGGTACCGCGGGGCGCCCGGGTCGGGCTCGATCTTCGCCCGGAGCCGCTTGACGTGGACGTCGAGGGTCTTGGTGTCGCCCACGTAGTCCGCGCCCCACACCCGGTCGATGAGCTGCATCCGGGTCAGCACGCGCCCGGCGTTGCGCAGCAGCATCTCCAGCAGGTCGAACTCCTTGAGCGGCAGGTCCACCTTGTCGCCGTCCACGGTGACGACGTGGCGGTCCACGTCCATGCGGACCGGACCGGCCTCGAGCGCCGTGGGGGTGGTCTCCTCGGGCTCGCCCCGGCGCCGCAGCACGGCGCGGATGCGGGCCACCAGCTCGCGGGAGGAGAACGGCTTGGTGACGTAGTCGTCGGCGCCTATCTCCAGCCCGACGACCTTGTCGATCTCGCTGTCCTTGGCGGTGACCATGATCACCGGGACGTTGGAGCGGTTGCGCAGCTGACGGCAGACCTCGGTGCCCGGCAGCCCGGGCAGCATCAGGTCGAGCAGAACCAGGTCGGCTCCGTTGCGCTCGAACTCCTCGAGGCCGTCGGGGCCGGTGGCCGCGACGGCGACCTCGAAGCCCTCTTTGCGGAGCATGTACGACAGGACGTCGGAGAAGGACTCCTCGTCCTCGACGACGAGCACACGGGTCACGGGCGGACCTCCGGAGCGGGAAGCGAATCGGGTCGCGAATCGGGCGAAGGGGTGGGTACGGCGGTGGAGCCGGTGGCGGGCGCCGCGGTGGCGCCGGTCATGTCCGGGGCGGCGGCCGCGGACCCGTCGCCGCGCTCACGCGTCGCGCGGGCCTCCGGCAGCCGGATGGTGAAGGTGGAGCCCTGGCCCTCGGTGCTCCAGACGGTGATCTCGCCGCCGTGCGAGGCCACCACGTGCTTGACGATGGCCAGGCCCAGGCCGGTGCCGCCGGTGGCCCTGGAGCGGGCCGGGTCGACGCGGTAGAAGCGCTCGAAGATGCGCTCCTTGTCGCGGTCGGAGATGCCGATGCCCTGGTCGGTGACGGCGATCTCGATCATGTCGCCGCCCGGGCCGGCCACCTGGCGGACCGCGATGCCGACCTTGGTCTGGGCGGGCGAGTAGTTGACCGCGTTCTCGACGAGGTTGCCGAGGGCGGCGGCGAGCTGGCCGCGGTTGCCCCAGACGTACAGCCCCTCGGCGCCGGCCGCGGCCATGGTGATGTTCTTGGAGCCGGCCTGCTGGCGGCAGCGGTCCATGGCCTCCTCGACCAGCACCTCGGCCTTCACCGGCTCGGCGTCCTCCAGCGGATCGTCGTTCTGGATCCGGGAGAGGTCGATGAGTTCCTGTACGAGGTTGGTGAGGCGGGTGGCCTCGATCTGCATGCGTCCGGCGAACCGCTGAACCGCCTCCGGGTCGTCGGCGGCGTCCATCACGGCCTCCGACAGCAGGGAGAGCGCTCCCACGGGGGTCTTGAGCTCGTGCGACACGTTGACGACGAAGTCCCGGCGGACGGCCTCGATGCGGCGGGCCTCGGTGAGGTCCTCGACCAGCAGCATCACCAGGCGCGAGCCGAGCGGGGCCACCCGGGCGGAGACCGCCAGGGGTTCGCCGCGGCCGGTGCCGCGTCGGGGCAGTTCCAGTTCGACCTGGCGTATCTCGCCGTCCCGCCGGGTGTCCCGGGCCATCTGCAGCATCGGTTCCACGGCGAGCCTGCCGCCGCGGACCAGTCCCAGCGCATAGGCGGCGGAGCTGGCCTTGACCACCGCGTCCGCCTCGTCCAGCACCACCGCCGAGGAGCGGAGCACCGACAGGACGGTGTCCACCCCCCGGGGGAGCGGGCTCTCGGCGTGCGCGGAGGCACGGCTCGGGCGTTCCAGGTCGCTCTCGCTCCAGCGGAACGCCAGCATGGCGATGACGCCGGTGAGCACACCTGCGATCGCCGCCGCTGCGGCGACCGCCGCGTTCACGTCCATGCCTCCAGGTTAGGTGGGGTGAGGGCCTGCTCCCCAGCCTCCGGAGAGAGACCTGGCGCACTGGTCGCCCAGAGTTCACCTTCCGGTTCGTGTCGGTTCACTCCCGCTGGCCGACGGCGGCCCGGAGCCGCGTGAACGGCGGCGGAACGGGGGGCACGCTTTCCGGTTGCCTAAGGTCGCCGTGGGCGGGTAGGACCGACCCCACGTGGAAACACGTGATCGGCCCGCCCGGGGAAGTCACCCGGGATCCGCCCGGGACCGTCCGTCATCCGAAAAGGGGAACAACAGATGCGTGACGCGTACCACGAGGAGCTGGATTCGATCACCGAGGAGCTGGTCGGGATGGCCCGCACGGTCGGCTCGGCGATGGGCCGGGCGACCACGGCCATCCTGGACGCCGACCTCTCGCTCGCGGAGCGGGTGATCGAGGCCGACCGGGACGTCGACGAGAAGCAGCACGACCTGGAGGCCCGGGCGATCGCCCTGCTGGCCCGCCAGCAGCCGGTGGCGACCGACCTGCGGACGGTGGTGACCTCGCTGAGAATCTCGGCCGACCTGGAGCGGTCCGGGGACCTCGCCAAGCACGTGGCCAAGCTGGCGCGGCTGCGCTACCCGCAGCAGGCGGTCCCCTCGGACCTGCACGCCACCATCCTGGAGATGGGCCAGCTCGCGCAGCGGCTGATGGCCAAGACGGCCGAGGTGCTGGCGACGCAGGACGTCCGGCTGGCGCTCCAGCTGGAGCAGGACGACGACGCCATGGACACCCTGCACCGCACGCTCTTCCAGCACCTGATGGACGACAAGTGGGAGCACGGGATCGAGACGGCGGTCGACGTCACGCTGCTCGGCCGCTACTACGAGCGGTTCGCGGACCACGCGGTGTCCGCGGCGCGGCGGGTGGTGTTCCTGGTCACCGGTGAGCACCCGGGTGACTTCTCCGCGGAGGGCGGCGTGGGCGGCGCCTGAGGCCCATGCCCGCGGGCGGCGCCCGGGGCCCGGCGCCTCCGTGCGCCGTTGATGCGCCGTGGGCGCGGGCGGTGCAATGGGGAGGACCACAGGTACCCCGTGCTCTGTTCGCACGCCACTGGAGGGATGGACCCGAGATGGCCGAGGCCCCCCGCACGGACGACGACCCGACCCGCGCCGCCGACACCGAGGAGGCGCCCGCGCCGCGTGCCCTGCCGCTGCTGGCCGCCTGCGGCTGTGGTTCCGGCTGCGGCTGCGGCTGCCAGTCCGGCGCCCCCTGTCAGTGCGGCTGACACCGACGCCCCACCCACCACGTCGAGCCCCGCTCCCCTTCCCGGGGGCGGGGCTCCCGTGCGTCTCAGGCGATGCCCGCGACGCGGGTGGTGAGCCAGTACAGGGCCGTCAGCGTCACGGGGACGGCCAGGGCGGGCAGCACCCAGCGGTGGGCCGGGGTGCGGCGCACCAGCGCCAGCAGCGGGAACGCGACGGCGATCACCAGCAGCTGCGCCGCCTCGATGCCCACGTTGAAGCTCAGCAGCGACAGCAGCAGCTCCCAGGACCAGCTCTCGTCGATGCCGAGCGCCCCCGCGAAGCCGAGCCCGTGGACCAGGCCGAAGACGAACACCACCGGCAGCCGCCACCGCGCCGCCCGCCGGGCGAGGGCGCCGGCCGGATCGGCCCGCAGCAGCGCCACGTCGACGACGGCCACCACCGCGATGGAGCCCGCGATCACCGGCTCGACCACCGCCGCCGGGACGGTCACGGTCCCGGTCGACGCCAGCAGGAACGTCACGCTGTGCGCGGCGGCGAAGGCGCCGGCCGCCAGGAGCACGTCCCGTAGGCCGCGCGCCCCGAGCAGCAGCGCCAGCAGGAACAGCACGTGGTCCGGCCCCAGCAGCAGGTGCTCGGCGCCCAGTACGAAGAACTCCCCGATCTGCCGCGCGGTGCCGCCGTCGGAGCCGCCCCCGGCCCGCAGCGAGGGCTCGGCCGCAGTCAGCAGCCGGGAGTCCGTCTCGCCCGCGAGGTCCAGGCGGACGACCGTCTCGGTGCTGTGGACGAAGGTCTCGGCGTCCGGGAAGAGCGCGCTGGTGACCGTGTAGGGGCCGTCCTGCGCCGGGCAGCTGTACGCCAGGGTGAGCAGGGCGAAGGCGCGCCCGCCGCGGCTGTGGACATCGGCCTCACCCGCCGGGGTGACGGCGCAGGGACGGTTGTCGCGGGCGAGCGTGAACCGCTGGGTGACGTACCCGTGCACGGCGTCGGCGTGGAGCGCGAGCTGCCGGAGCTGCTCCTGGCGCCCCTTCGCCTCGTACGCCTCGGCGTAGAGCCAGGCGGACTTCATCAGCAGGTCGTACTCGAGGTCGAGGACGGCGGTGACCCGGCCGCCGGGTCCCGGTCCGGTGACCTCGGCGTAGGCGGTGGTGGTGGCGTCGTGCGCGGCGGCGGGCGCGGGTCTCAGCAGGCCGGTGGCGAACAGCGCGGCCACCAGGGCGAGCAGGGCGGCGAGCCGGTGCGGGAGGCGGGGCATGGGGCGGGCTCCAGGCGGGGGTCGGGAACGGTCGGACCGCGGGGCGGGGAACGGGAGGGCCGCGGGGCGGGGAACGGGAGGGCCGCGGGGCTGCTGGAACGGGGCAGGGGGCGGGGCGGGGCACGGGAGCGGCGCGGGAGCGGGTCGGGCGCGGGAGCGGGTCGGGCACGGGAGCGGCGCGGGAGCGGGTCGGGCGCGGGAGCGGGTCGGGCGCGGGAGCGGGCACGGGAGCGACGCGGGATCAAGCACGGGAGCGACGCGGGATCAAGCACGGGAGCGACGCGGGATCAGGCGCGGGAAGGGCGTGGGAAGGGCGTGGGCCCCGGGGCCGGTGGGGGGAGCTCACCGGGCCCGGGGCCGTGGGGTGGGGGGTCAACGCCCAGGGGCCGTGGGGGTGGGGGGCGTCAGCGCCCGGGGGCCGGGGCGAACCAGGGGGCGAGGCCGGGGTCGGCCGTGCCCGGCCGGCCGCGCTCGTCCCTGGTCACGAAGACGCTCGGCTCGGAGACGCTCACACCGCCCCCGGCGGAGCGGGCGGTGACGAACCAGGCGTGCGTGGTGCCCGGCCTCAGGCCCTTCCAGGTCACCTCGGCGGTGCCGCCCGAGTCCGCCCGGTCCGTCCCGACGACGCCCACCGGGTCGTAGAGGGCGACGGAGTCGGTGCTGAAGGTGGTGGTCCGGCTGCTGAGGTCCACCGGCAGCACCATGTTGTCCTCGGTGCCGTCGTAGCGGTGGTCGGTGTCGTACTCGGTCGCGCCGAAGTCGTCCAGCAGCGGCGAGTAGGTGTCGACGATCAGCTCCGACCGGTCCACGTCGAACTGCAGCATGCGGAAGAAGCTCGCCCCGAACCGCAGCTGCTCGTCGGGCCGGTAGCCGCCGACCTCGGTGAGCCCGAGACGGTCCGCGGACACCGTGTAGAACTGGTAGTCCGCCAGCAGCTCGACGACGCCGTGCTCGATCTCGCCGACCCGCGGCTTGATGTTGGTGCCCACGCCGTGCTCGTGGCCGGCGAGAATCAGGAACACGTTGGGATTGTCCTCGACGACGGTCTTGTAGAGCATCGACCCGTCCGGCGCGGAGAACCCGGCGCCGCGGCCGTCCGGGCTGGTGCTCGGGGCCAGGTAGTCGTGCGAGAGCAGGATGCCGTTGCGGTCCGGGTACTGCTTGAAGATCCCGTCCGCCCACTCGGCCTCCTCGCGGGTCACGCCGTAGGAGAGGCCGACCACCACGAAGTCCAGGCCGCCGGCCGAGAACAGGTCGTAGTGGTTCTGGTTGTCGCCCTCGCGCCACGGGCCGCCGTAGGAGGCGTGCTCCCAGTTCCGGGAGGCCGCCTCGTAGCGGTCGGGGCCGTAGTACCGGTTGTAGAGCGCGGTGGGGCCGTTCTCGGTGCCGGACCGGTTGTCGTGGTTGCCCGCGACGACGCCGTTGGGCACGCCCGCGTCGTCGATGATCTTCTGCTGCCGGGAGGACATCTCCATCTCGCCGACGACCTGGCGCTGCATGTCCTCGGTGGCGGGTGCCCGGATGTTGTTCTCGGTGATGTCGCCGGTGTGCGCCACGTACGAGATCTTGCGGGCGTCCTTGTTCTCGGCGATCCAGCGCATCACGTCGCCGTAGGCGCTCTCCCAGACCGCCCTCTCCTCGGCGGTCTCCTGCTCCACCGCGCCCTCGGAGAGGTACTGGGTGTCGGTGTAGTGGACCATCGAGAAGTCGTACGTCGAGGGGTCGGCGAAGGAGTCCGGGTCACCGGCCTCGATGTCGTCGGCGAACGGGTCCTCGCCGGTCACCATGACGTGGACCCGCTGGCCGTCGACGTACCGCCGGTCGACCACGGAGGTGAGGACGGTCTCGCCGGTGACGGCGCCGCGGGCGCTCGCCAGCGTGTCCCAGGCCTCGTTCCGGGTGTTCCAGACCCGCAGCGAGGCAAGGCGCTCGGGGTCGACCACGCCCTCCCAGCGCAGGACCGGCGCGTCGACGCGGCCCTTCACCATGACGTCGAACCGCTGGAACGTCACGTCCTGGGCGGACGGCGCCTCGAGCAGCTTCCCGTCGGCGGGGGCGAGGCCCTTGGCCCTGACCTGCTTCTCGCCTGCCACCTTCAGGGTGGTGGGGACGGCGGAGGCGGTGCCTTCCCAGACCTGGTGCGGGACGAGGATCTCCGCCTCCGAGAAGGTGGCGGTGACCTTGCCGCCGTCGGGCTCGGCGACCTTGGCGGAGAGGGTGACCGTGCGGCCCTCGTCGGTGGAGCCGGAGGCCGGCGCCAGGTCGGCGGGGACGTCGGGGATGCCGGCGGAGGTGAACGCGACCGTGCGCTCGCCGGTGTTGCCGAGGCCGTCGGTGGCGGTGACGGTCAAGGTGTGGGCGCCCGCCTTCAGGCCGGGGCCGACCGGGTCGCCGAGGGCGATCCGCTTGCCGTCCAGCTCGACGTGCGGGCCGTCGACGACGCCGGAGAGGTCCTCGACCCGCAGGTCCAGGGTCACCGCGGAGGTGAGCCGCTGCCCGGCGGCGGGGACGCTGGTGGCGACCTTCGGGGCGGAGTTGTCGGTGACCAGGGTGCGGGTGGCGGTCTTCCCCGCCTTCGACACGGCGGCCAGGGTGTGCGGGCCGTCGTCGAGCGTGGTGGTGTCCAGGTCGGCGCGCAGGCCCTGGGCCGGGGCGTCGACGTAGAACTGCAGGTCGATCTCGGTGAGCGGGTTGACGTTGTCGCCGCAGTTGCCGTCGCCCAGGCCGTAGGAGCCCTTGACCATGCGGCCGGCGGCGGTGCCGGCGGCCGGGGTGAGGGTGATGTCCGAGACGGCGAAGTCGTCGCGGTTGTCGCCGCAGGAGGTGGCGAAGGTGCCGGTGACCAGGTCGACGGTGTTCCAGCCGGGCGCCAGCCACTCGTTGGGGAAGGTCAGCTCCGCGCGCTCGCCCGCCAGGTCGCTCTCGATGACCCGCTTCTGGCCGTTGACCAGCAGGTGGTTGCCGTAGCGGGCCTCGATGGAGTTGGAGCCGACGGTGAAGGCCAGGGTGGCGTCGCCGTGGCCCAGGGTCTCCGGGACGTGCACGGCGGGGGCGTCGACGGTGAAGCGCAGGTCGGCCTCGCGCAGGCGGGTGGTGCTGGAGCCGCAGCTGCCGTCGCCCATCGCGTAGCCGTCGGCGATGTCGTGGCCGGTGACGGTGGCGCCGTCCAGGGTGAGGGCGACGCCGGCGATGTCGAAGTCGTCGCGGTTGTCGCCGCAGCTCTCCTTGTACGGACCGGCGACCACCGTGACGGTGTTCTCGCCGGGCACCAGGTGGCGGGCCGGGATCGCGATGTCGACGCGCCGGCTCACCCAGGTGCCGCCGAGGTCGATCCGCTTGCCGTTGACCAGCAGGTGGCTGTCGTACTTGTCGTCCAGCGAGTTGGAGCCGACGTCGAAGGAGAACGTCGCCGCGCCGTTGCCCAGGGTGGCCCGGGTGGCGGGGGCCTTGCCGTCGACGGTCAGCCCGGTGGTGCCGGTGCCCTCGGCGCCGGCCGGGGTGGCGGCGAAGACGCTCTGGGTGCGGCGGGTCAGCGTGCCGTCCACGGGGGTGACGCGGGGGGCGCCGGGCGGGGCGTTGTTGACGGTCACCCGGTGGGTGACCGTCCTGCCCGAGGTGGTCCGCGCGCTGATCGCATGCTCGCCGTTGGACAGCCGCGTGGTGTCCAGGCCGGCGGCGAGGCCGGTGGTGGCGCCGGGCTCGCCGAGCACGAAGAAGGTCAGCGCCGCCTGCTTGCGCAGCGAGGTGTTGGAGCCGCAGCTGCCGTCGCCGAAGGAGTACGTGTACTCGTTCTCCTCGCCGTCGGCGACCTCGCCGAGCAGTTCGAGGGTGATGTCGGAGAGGACGAAGTCGTCGTAGTTGACGCCGCAGGCGCTCTCCACCGTGCCGGCCAGGATCTCGACCTTGTTCTCGCCCTTGACCAGGTGCTCGTCGGGGATCTCCAGGGTGACCCGTTCGCCGACGCGGTCGCCGATGTCGATCCGGAAGCCGCCGTTGACGACGATGTGGTTGCCGTAGCGGGCCTCGGTGGAGTTGGAGCCCACGTCGAAGCTGAGCCGGGAGGTCCCGACCGTGCGGTCCGCGTCGATCGCCTCCCCGTCGACCGCGAGCCCGGTGACGGAGTCGCCCGCCAGCGTGGGGGTGGCGGCGACCTTCTCGGTGCCCTCCAGGTAGGCCCCCTCGGCGGGGGTCAGCGTCGGGAGGCTGGTGGCGTCCACCGGGTCGGGCGTGGGCCGGTCCCCCGCGGCCGCCCGGTCACCGTCGTCCGCGAACGCCACCGCGGTGTTCCCTCCGGCGAGCAGTAGCACGGCGAGGGCCGTCGCCGCGGCCCTCCTCCCCTGCCCCGCTCTTCGTCGCCGCGCCCGCGGCACTGTCGGCTGCATCGGCCGCCGTCCCTTCCCTCGTCCGTCCACGTCGAAGGGCACGCGGCGGTCGGCTGTGGGGGAGCGGGCGCAGCATGCCCATGCCGATGGTGGGGAGGGGAGGTGAACGGAGCGCGATGACACGGCGACACAGGGCAGAACTCACCACTCCCGCGTCATTCCGCCCCGCGCGGTGTCACGCGGGGCGCCCCCCTGCGGGCGCGCGGCATACGGTGCCGTCGGCCTGCCGGGGTGGGGCGTACCGTTCGCCGCGCGGCCAGGGCGGCACGGTTGGCCGCGGCGGGGGAACGCACGGTCAGCGGCGGGCGAACGCCCGGTCAGCGGCGGGCGGGGCGAGGGTCCGGTCAGCGGCGGGGGGCGAGGGCCGGCCAGGGGAGGGTGAGTTCGCCCTGGCGCCAGCGGGAGGGGCCGTCGACGACCGGCCAGTCGGCGCCGAGGTCCCGCACCGCGCGGATCCACCGCTGCCGCGCCCCGTAGGCCGCGTACGGCGCCGCGGCCGCCCACGCCCGGTCGAAGTCGCGGAGGAACGCGTGCACCGGCTCGCCCGGGACGTTCCGGTGGATCAGCGCCTTGGGCAGCCTCTCGGCCAGGTCGGACGGCCGGTCCAGCGAGCCCAGCCGCGTCGCGAAGGTGACCGTGCGCGGCCCCTCGGGACCGAGGGCGACCCACACGTGGCGGCGTCCGATCTCGTCGCAGGTGCCCTCGACCAGCAGCCCGCCCCGCAAGCCGTGCGGGCCGGCCGGCGCGAGGCGGGCGCACAGCCGCGACCACACCTCGGCGACCTGCTCCTCGTCGTACTGGCGCAGCACGTTCGCGGCCCTGATGAGCTGGGGCCGCGAAGCGAGCGGCACCTCGAAGCCGCCGTGCCGGAACTCCAGCCCCTCCCGCTCGTAGGGGCGGGCCGCGGCGACCCGCGCGGGATCGATCTCGATGCCGACCACCCGTGTCCGCGGCGCGGCGGTCCGCAGCCGGCCGAGCAGTTCGACCGCGGTCCACGGGGCGGCCCCGTAGCCGAGGTCCACGGCGACCGGACGCTCCGCGCGGCGCAGCTCCGCCCCGTGGGTGGCGGCGATCCAGCGGTCCATCCGGCGCAGCCGGTTGGGGTTGGTCGTCCCGCGCGTCACCGTGCCCACCACGGCGGTGCTCCCGCCCCGGCGGGACCGCGGGTGGGGAAGGGTCGCGGGGCGGGTCGTCATGGATACGAGGGTACGGAAGCGCGGGGTGCGGGCCCCCGCGCGGCCCGTGAGGCGCCGTTCACATCACGGCGACGGAACGGTCGCGCGGCGTAACGTTTTGGCAAAGTCGAAATGGCGCACGCCCCTCCGGTGTTTCCGCCCCTGGAGGGGTTCCAGGCCGCGCACCCACCCGACACCCATGGAGGACTGCCACGTGAGCCAGTACGTGACCAGGCTCGGGCGTCTCTCCCCGGCGTCGCCGCCGCGGTTGAGGCTGCCGGGGAGCCCGCGCCGTCCGCGCCGCGTCGCCATGCTCTCCGTGCACACGTCGCCGCTGCACCAGCCCGGTACGGGCGACGCGGGGGGCATGAACGTCTACATCGTGGAGCTCGCCCGCCGGCTCGCCGCGCAGGGCGTGGAGGTGGAGATCTTCACCCGCGCCACCGCCGCCTCCCTGCCCCCGTCCGTGGAACTGGCCCCCGGCGTCCTGGTGCGCCACGTGGACGCCGGGCCGTACGAGGGGCTGGCCAAGGAGGAGCTGCCGGCCCAGCTCTGCGCCTTCACCCACGGCGTGATGCAGGCCTGGGCGGGCCACCGGCCGGGCCACTACGACCTGGTGCACTCGCACTACTGGCTCTCCGGCCACGTCGGCTGGCTGGCCGCGCAGCGCTGGGGTGTGCCGCTGGTGCACGCCATGCACACCATGGCCAAGGTCAAGAACGCCTCCCTCGCGGAGGGCGACACGCCCGAGCCGCCGGCCCGGGTGATCGGCGAGACCCAGATCGTGGACGCGGCGGACCGGCTGATCGCCAACACCGCCGACGAGGCCGCCGACCTGGTCCACCACTACGAGGCCGACCCCGCGAAGGTCGAGATCGTGCATCCCGGCGTCAACCTGGACCGCTTCCGCCCGGCCGACGGCCGGGCCGCGGCCCGCGCGCGTCTGGGCCTCCCCCAGGACGCCCTGATCCCCCTCTTCGCCGGGCGGATACAGCCGCTGAAGGCCCCCGACGTGCTGCTGCGCGCGGTGGCGGTGCTGCTGGAGCGGCGGCCCGAGCTGCGGTCCCGGCTGGTGGTGCCGGTGGTGGGCGGCCCCAGCGGCAGCGGGCTGGCCAAGCCGGAGCGGCTGCAGAAGCTGTCGGCGCGGCTCGGCATCGGCGACGTGGTGCGGTTCCACCCGCCGGTGGGGCAGGACCGGCTGGCGGACTGGTTCCGGGCGGCCTCCGTGCTGGTGATGCCGTCCTACAGCGAGTCGTTCGGCCTGGTCGCCATCGAGGCGCAGGCCACCGGCACGCCGGTGCTGGCCGCCGCGGTGGGCGGGCTGCCGGTGGCGGTCCGCGACGGCGAGACCGGCTACCTGGTCCGCGGCCACGACCCCGCCGACTACGCGGGCGTGCTGCTCCGCTTCGCCGACGACCCGTCCCTCACCGCCCGCCTCGGCGCGCAGGCCGCCCGCCACGCCCAGGGCTTCGGCTGGGACCGCGCCGCCGCGGCGACCACCGAGGTGTACACGGCCGCCCTGCACGCCCACCGCCGTCGCGTACGCTCGGCCCATGGCTGACGCGCGAGAGGTGATCGAGGAGTTCCTGCGGGACGCCGAGCTGGACTGGGAGTCCCCGGGGCCGGGCAAGTACGTCGTCACGCTCCCCGGCACCAGAAAGCTCTCCACGGCGGTCTCCCTGATCGCGGGCCGCCACTCGCTCTCCCTGAACGCCTTCGTCATCCGTCACCCGGACGAGAACGAGGCGGGCGTCCACCGCTGGCTCCTGGAGCGCAACCTCAAGCTGTACGGCGTCTCCTACGCCGTCGACCCGCACGGCGACGTGTACGTCACCGCGCGCCTGCCGCTGGCCTCCATCACCGCGGAGGAGCTCGACCGCCTCCTCGGCCAGGTCCTGGAGGCGGCCGACGGCGCCTTCAACACGCTGCTGGAGCTGGGTTTCGCCTCCTCCATCCGCAAGGAGTACGCCTGGCGCGTCTCCCGCGGCGAGTCCACCCGGAACCTGGAGGCCTTCTCCCGCCTCATCGAGGATGAGTAGCAGCCCTCGCAGCGGCGGTCCGTCGCTCAGGGGTGGACGGGGAAGGACGCCTGGAACCTCAGGCGGGCGTCGGCGTCCTCGCCGAGGGCGGTCAGCAGGTCGTCGAGTGCGGCGAACTCCTCCCAGGCCGGGCGGCCGGTCGCCGCGGCGAGCCGAACCACCACCAGGTCCTCGAGGTCCGCGACGCGCCTGCCCTTCCACACCTTGTCGGCCAGGGACACGACCAGGTCCTCCAGGACGACACCCGGGTCGGACCACGAGGCGTGGGTGGCGGCGAAGCGGGCCAGGCGGGGCGGGACGCCGTGGTCCACGAGGAGGCCGCGGCCGGCCTCCTCGTGGGCGGAGCCGGGGCCGGTGAGTTCGCCCGGGTGGAGGACCTTGCCGATGTCGTGCGTGGCCGCCCCGAACAGCACCGCCTCCCGGTCGAGGGTCACGGAGGGGCGGTCGCGCTCCAGCCGGTCCATCAGTCCGTCCACCAGCCCGTCCACCAGCAGGTGTGCCACGTCGTGCACGGCGCGCAGGTGAGCCGCCAGGCGCGGCGGGCAGTCCACGGCGGTCAGCAGCCCGGCCGCACGGTCCGGCAGCGGGAGCAGGGGCGGGTCGGACGGGCCGTGCAGGGCCCGCGCGAGGAGATCGGGACCGGTGGCCTCCGGTCTCCGGGCGTGGCCGGGCACAGGGTTGGGGCGCATGCGGACCTCCTGTCCCGCCGACCGGGTGGCGGCGGAGACGACATTGTGGGGGACGCGTGGCGGAAACGGCCGTGTCCGACGGTTCCGTCGTGACCGTCGGAGGGGGCCACTACCCTCGGGACATGACACACGAGGAACCCGGCCACGAGGAACCCGGCTTCGTCTGCTCGCGGTGCGGGGAGCACCACGCGGGCCTCCCCCTGGGTTACTCCACCGAGGCGCCCGACGTCTGGGACCCGCGCTACGCCGACCGCGAGGACAGCGTCCTCTCCCCCGACCAGTGCGTGATCAAGGGCGAGCACTTCTTCGTGAAGGGCCTGATCGAGATCCCGGTCCGCGAGACCGGCGAGAGCTTCGAGTGGGGTGTCTGGGTCTCACTCAGCGCCCAGAACTTCCGGCGGGCGGACGAGTTGTGGGAGACCCCCGGGCGGGAGGCGGAGCCGCCGTACTTCGGCTGGCTGACCACCGAGCTCCCCCTGTACTCCCCCAGCACCCTCAACCTCCGCACCAACGTCCACACCCGTGAGGTGGGCCGAAGACCCTTCGTCGAGCTGGAGCCGACGGACCATCCGCTCGCGGTGGAGCAGCGCGAGGGGATCACGCTGGCGCGGGTGCGGGAGATCGCGGAGGCGGTCCTGCACGGCACGGACGGCCCGCCCGGCCGGGGCGGGTCACCCGGCCCGCACAACCGCTGACCCGGACCGCACCGCCCGCAGGGCTCTTGGCCTGTCCCGCACAGCCGGCGCGGCTCCGGCTCAGGCCGCACGGCGCCTGCCCCGGCCCGCACGGCCAGCACGGCTCTTGGCCGGGCCGCCCGGACCGCACGGCGCCTGCCCCGGGCCGCACGGCCAGCACGGCTCCGGCTCCAGGCCACACGGCCCGCAGGCCCCTGCCCCGGCCCGCACGGCCAGCACGGCCGCTGCCCCGGGCCGCACGGCCAGCGCGGCTCTTGGCCGGGCCGCCCAGCCCGCAGGGCGCCTGCCCCGGCCTGCTCAGCCAACGCGGCTCCTGCCCGCAGGCCCCTGACCCGGCCAGCCCTGCCCCAACCCGGGGCCGCACGGCCCGCACGGCTTCTGCCCCGGCCCGCACAGCCAGCACGAGCTCCGGCTTCAGGCCGCACGGCCCGCAGGCCACTGCCCCGGCCCGCACGGTGCCTGGCCGGGCCACCCGGCCCGCACGGCCCCTGACCCGGCCCGCACAGCCAGCACGGCTCCTGCCCGCAGGCCCCTGACCCGGCCAGCCCTGCCCCAACCCGGGGCCGCACGGCCCGCACAGCCGTCCCGGCCGGTACGGCTCCTGGCCCGGGCCGGGGCCCACACGGCTCCTGCCCCGGGGCCGCTGAGGCCTCCGCTCAGGCCGTCGCACCCCCGGCGGCCTCCGCCACCGGCTTGGGCGTACCGGCGGAGACGACCGGCGACGCGGCCTCCGGATCGGGCGGCAGCGTGCGCATCAGGAACGCGTAGCCGACGGCCGCCACCGTGCCGATCACCGCGCACGCGGCCCACAGCAGGTCCGGGCCGTACGCGTGGATGACCACGCCGGAGACCAGCGGCGCGACCAGCGCCGCCAGGGCCCAGGACACGGAGTACATCCCCTGGTACCGCCCGCGCCCCTGCACCGGCGAGAGGCGGACGACCAGGCTCGACTGGGTGGGCGCGTTGATGATCTCGGCGATGGTCCACACGCACACGGTGAGGGCCAGCACGCCGACCGATCCGGCGAAGGCGGTCAGTCCGAAGCCGTAGCCCGCCAGGAGGGCGGAGACCACCAGCAGCCGCCGCGGGTCCCGGCGTTGGAGCAGCCCGGTGACGGGGATCTGCACGGCGACGATCAGCACGCCGTTGACGGCGATGGCCAGGCCGTAGTCCGCCGGGCTGAACCCCTGCTGCCCCATGGCCACCGGCAGGGCCACGTACCCCTGCTGGAAGATCAGCGCGACCAGGAACGACAGCCCCACCATCGACATGAAGCGCCCGTCCCGCAGCACCGTGCCGAGACCGATCGCCTTCTCCGGGCCGGCGCCGGCGCCGGAGCCGTCGCCGCCCGCCGGGGCCGTCGGCGCCTCGGGCCGGGACTCCGGGATCTTCACGAAGACCAGCACCGCGCAGGCCAGCGTCATCCCGGCCTCGATCAGGAACCCGGCGACGTAGCTGACCTCGGCGACGAACCCGGCGCCGACCGCGGAGACCGCGAACCCCAGGTTGATCGCCCAGTAGTTGAGGGAGAACGCCCGCACCCGGTCCTGCGGCGGCACGATGTCCGCCATCATCGCCTGCACGGCGGGCCGGGAGCCGTTGGACGCCATGCCCACCAGGAAGGCCACGGCCGCGATGGCCACGGGGTCGACCACGAAGCCGAGCGCCGCCACCGAGACCGCCGTGGAGAGCTGCGCGATCAGCATGGTGGGCCGGCGCCCCAGCCGGTCGGTCATCACGCCGGCGCCCACCGAGGAGATGACGCCGCCCAGGCCGTACAGCGCGGCGACCAGACCGGCGTAGGAGGCCGAGTAGCCGCGGTCCATCGTCAGGTAGAGCGCCATGAAGGTGGCGACGAACGCGCCCAGGCGGTTGACCAGCGAACTGGTCCACAGCCACCAGAACTCGCGGGGAAGCCCGGAGACGGCCGCCCTCAGGGCGCGGATCAGCGAGGCGAGGAGCAAGGGGGGCCTCCGCAAGGGGCGGGCGAACGGCCGGTGTAAGCGGCGCAGAGGGACACCGCATGTTACTCCCGCCGTCGCCGAGGGAGCCACCGCATTGTGGACGGGGCGCGCGGGGCTCGAACACCTCCGATTACTCTGGGTGCCATGGCCGACGCACCGTACAAGCTGATCCTCCTCCGCCACGGCGAGAGCGAGTGGAACGCCAAGAACCTGTTCACCGGCTGGGTGGACGTGGACCTGACCGACAAGGGCGAGAAGGAGGCGATCCGCGGCGGTGAGCTGATGAAGGACGCCGGGCTCCTCCCCGACGTCGTGCACACGTCCCTCCAGAAGCGTGCCATCCGCACCGCCCAGCTCTCCCTGACCGCCGCCGACCGGCACTGGATCCCCGTCCACCGCAGCTGGCGGCTGAACGAGCGCCACTACGGCGCCCTCCAGGGCAAGAACAAGGCGGAGATCCTCGAGCAGTTCGGCGAGGAGCAGTTCATGCAGTGGCGCCGCTCCTACGACACCCCGCCGCCGGTCCTCGACGCCGACGCCGAGTGGTCGCAGTACAACGACGCCCGCTACGCGACGCTCCCGCCGGAGCTGCGCCCGCAGACCGAGTGCCTGAAGGACGTCGTCCACCGGATGATGCCGTACTGGTACGACAGCATCGTCCCGGACCTGCTGACCGGCCGCACCGTCCTGGTCGCCGCCCACGGCAACTCGCTGCGTGCGCTGGTGAAGCACCTCGACGGCATCTCCGACGCCGACATCGCCGGCCTCAACATCCCCACCGGCATCCCGCTCTCCTACGAACTCGACGCCGAGTTCAAGCCGCTGGTCGCCCACGGCACGTACCTCGACCCGGACGCCGCGAAGGCGGCCATCGAGGCCGTGAAGAACCAGGGCAAGAAGAAGTAACTTCCGCCCACGAAATCGCCCCCTGCCCGCGGCGCATCCGCGGGCAGGGGGCGATTTCTTGCGTGCGACCGGGCGTGACCGGCGGGTGCCGACCGTCGGGGCGGGGCCTGGGGTCAGTTGGCGAACCAGCCGCCGACGGTGTCGTAGGGGAGGTTCAGGGAGCTGACCGTGTAGCTCTTGGAGCCGGTGCCGGTGATGCCCGTGGAGGAGCCCTTCAGCAGGTGGGCCATGCCGAGGGTGTCACCCGCCCACTCGTCGGTCTCCACCATCAGGTCGGCGCGCCCGTCGCGGGTGTAGTCGGCCATCCGCAGGTCGTTGCCGAAGTTGTCGTCGGCCTCGATGCCGCCGGCGACACCGGACGTGTTCTGGTCGTAGGACTTGGCGCCGGTGCCGGAGAGGCCCCCGGCGCGGCCGAGCAGGACGGTGACCGAGCCGCCGTCGCGCCGGTCCGCGAGGTCCTCGCCGGGAGCGCCGACGGCCAGGTCCGCGTAGCCGTCGCCGTTGACGTCGCCGGCGGCGAGGGAGTAGCCGAACAGGTCGTCGCTCTCGGACGCTCCGGGGACACCGGCCGTGGCCTGGCTGAACTTCACCGGCTTGCGCCCGGTGTTCGGGCCGTTGGCGCCGCCGTACTGGACCACGACGTAGCCCCGGTTGGAGTCCTCCTCCTCGGCGCCGCGGCCGACGGCCAGGTCGCCGAAACCGTCCTTGTCGAAGTCGCCCAGGGCGATGCCGTAGGGGCCGTTGCCCTGCGGCTCCATCGGGTTGGGGTCCGGGATCCGGACGGCGGCGGCCCGGGTGGCGAAGGTGTCCCCGCCGCGGTGGAAGTAGGCCCGCACGTCCATGTCCGAGTCGCCGAGGTCCTGGCCGAGGATGTAGAGGTCGGTGGCGCCGTCGGCGTTGACCTTGCCGGCCACCAGCCTGTCGGGGGCGAGGTAGTCGTAGTTCCAGCCGAGCGTCTGGGACTCCGGGTACCCGCCCGTCCGGGTGAAGGGGCCTTCGAGCAGCACGACACCGCCGGCCTGGCTGGCGCTGGTGGCCGCGAGGTCCTGGTCACCGTCGCCGTCGAAGTCGCCCGCCACGACGTCCTCCCCGAACCGGTCGCCCTGGCCCTCGTACTCGGCGGGAACGGGCGAGTGGATGACGGTGCCGGTGCCGAGGCCCTTGGCCCCGCCCCAGACGACGGTGAGCCCGCCCCGGTACTGGATGTCGCCGACGCTCTCGTAGGGGGAGGAGACGATCAGGTCCGCGTACCCGTCGCGGTCGAGGTCGGCGCTGGTGGCGGCCATCCCGAAGGAGTCCTCCGCCTCCGCGGTGCCGGGGATGGCGGCCTGGCTCTGGTGGATGGTCTGCACGCGCGTCCCCGGGCCGCTCGACGTGCCGTAGACGACGTCGACCCGGTAGTCGGTCTTGTACCGGCCGCCGAGCAGGACGAGGTCGCGGTAGCCGTCGCCGTTGAAGTCGTCGGACAGCTTGGCCGGGGCCGCCAGCGCGGGCTGGGCGATCACGAAGGGGCCGGTGACCGCCGCCGCGAGGACGGCCGCGACGGCGAGGGAGCGGGAGGGGCGCAAAGGGACTCCATCGGATGGGGCTGGGTGCGTGATGCGGGGTGTGCGGTGCGTGGTGCTTGGTGCGTGCTGCGTGCTGCGTGCTGCGTGCTGCGTGCTGCGTGCTGCGTGGAGCCGACAGGGGCGGCAACGCGCGGGCTGAGGTCGGGTGTTACGACGCGCGAGCGCCACACAGGGTTGTACGGCCGTGGCCACGGTTCGCCCTCCGTCGCCGAAAGTCCGCCGGGCACGGGCGGGCCACGCCGTGCGGCGCGGCGCGGCGCGGGTGCGGCGCGGCGCGGGTGCGGCGCGGCGCGGGTGCGGGTGCGGCGCGGGTGCGGGTGCGGCGCGGGTGCGGCGCGGGTGCGGGTGCGGCGCGGGTGCGGCGCGGGTGCGGTGCTGGTGCGGTGCTGGTGCGGCGACCGTTGAGTGACGTCGCGGCGTACAACCGGTGGCCGCCCCTCCGTGTCGGACCGGGTGGACGCGTGGCGCACCACCGGCAGCGCGTCGTCCCGCCTGATCCGCTTCCTGAACGAACGTCACCCGATCGGACGCGCGCCACGGGAACGATCGTTCTGCGTCGTTCGTCACATCCCTGAGAGATCGTCATGCACGGCTGCCACCCTGGGCAGTGGCCGTGCGGGAAGGCGGCCGGGATGCGGCCGCTCGGAGCGGCGGGCGGGCGGGTGCGACTCGGGGCAACCGGGTACGACCCCTGTCGCTCTGCCCGCCGGGCATGGCAGCATCCCCCGGGAGAGTCGAAGTTACCGACGGTAAGGCAGGTGGGAGGCGACCCATGGCAGCAAGCAGAGCAAGAGGCGGAAGCGGCCCGCGCCGCCGGAGACTGATCGCCACGGCGGTGGCCCTGGTCTGCGCCATCACCGCACTGGGCACGTCCGGTACGGCGTTCGCGGGCACCCATGCGCCCTCCTCGGTGTCCGCCCCCGCCGAACCGGCACCCGCCCCGGCGTCCAACGCCGAGCTCGAGACGGTCCGCGGCCGGCTCGACGCCCTCTACCGGGACGCGGCCCGCGCCACCGAGGCGTACAACGCCGCGGAGGAGAAGGCCGAGCAGCAGTCGAAGAGGATCGCCGAGATCGCCGGCCAGGTCCACGCCGTCCAGGAGCGGCTGGACGACCTGCGCCGCCGCGCCGGGGCGGCCGCCCGCGCCCAGTACCGGGGGGCGGGCATGCCGCCGGAGGCGAAGCTCTGGCTGAGCGACGACCCCGAGGACTTCCTCGACGGTGCCCGCCGCGTCCAGGAGGGCGAGAAGGCCGCCAAGAACCTGCTCGACGACCTCACCGCCTCGCGGACGGAGCTCAAGGAGCTGGAGCAGGCGGCGTCCACCCGCTTCAAGGAGCTCGAGAAGCAGCGCAAGGCCAAGGACAAGGCCCGCGAGAAGATCGAGAAGCAGATCGCGGAGGCCGAGAAGCTCGAGTCGGAGCTGGAGGAGGAGGAGCGGGAACGGCTCGCCGAGCTGGAGGCCGAGGCCGCCCGCCAGGCCCAGGCCGACTGGGTCGGTTCGGGCATACTCACCGGCCTGGACGACGCCACCTCCGCCTCCGCCCGCCGCGCCATCGGCTACGCCACCGAGCAGCTCGGCAAGCCGTACGTGTGGGGCGCCGAGGGGCCCGACTCGTTCGACTGCTCGGGCCTGACCTCCCAGGCCTGGGCGAAGGCCGGCTACCCGATCCCGCGGACCTCGCAGGAGCAGTGGCGCCAGCTGCACCGGGTGCCCGTCCAGCAGATGCGTCCGGGCGACCTGATCATCTACAACAGCGACGCCACGCACGTCGCGATATACGTGGGCGACGGCCTGATGATCCACGCCCCGCGCCCCGGCCGTTCGGTGACCGTGGCCGGCGCCGGCACGATGCCGATCCTGGGCGTGGTCCGCCCCGACCCGCAGCGCCCCAGCGTCAAGGCCGACACCGCCGGCGCGAGCGACGGGAAGAACGACAAGGGCGGGAACAGCGGCAGCGACGGGGCCGACGCGAAGAACGACAAGGGCGGGAAGAAGGACTAAGGCACCGGAACGGCACGTTCCGGGACCGGCGGACGGAGTGACGCATTCCACCCGCCCCCTCTCCCGGCGGCCGCGGGCGCGTGACGTTCGTCATCCCCTCCGAAGCCGTCGACCTGTCCAAAAGCGCTCCTGAACGCGGCATTTGACTCTGCCGGACAGTCCTGACCGAGGGCTGTCCGGCATTCCGTTGTGCCCTTGTGAGCCGCTAAGGTCCCCAGTCGGTGGGCGTCGAACCCTCTCGACTCCCGCCGTCTCGGGGGGAGGGAAGGAAACCGAACCCATGCCGATGCCCATACCGCGGCCCCGGGCAGTCCCGCCCGTGGAGCGTGACCAGGAACCGGACTCCGGTGGCTGGATGTACGGCGCCCCCGCCCAGGAGGCCCCGCGCCCGCAGGAGACGGCCGACGCCGCCCCCTCCGTGGCACCGGCGACCACGTCGGCCGACGGCCCGCACCGGGCCGGCCCGAACCAGGAGGAGCACGCCTCGCCGGAGAATCCCGCGTCCAGCGCCCCGGTCGCCGAGAAGGCGGCCGTCCCGGCGCCGCTGACGCTGCTGCTGATCGAGGCCGAACCGGGCGGCTCGACCGTCGTGACCGAGCTGCGCGAATCGGACGGCAGGCCCGTGCGGGTCCGCACCGCCCGTAACCTCACCGAGGCGGAGCGTCTCCTCACCGACGACGTGAACTGCATCCTGCTCGATCTCGACCTCCCCGCCCCCGGCCGGACCGCCCCGTCGGAGGACGGCGCGGCCGAGGACGAGCTGGCCGTGCTCAAGCACGTGCTGCGGATCGCGCCCCGGCACGCGGTGCTGGCCCTCACCAGCTCCGGCGACGCCGAGCGCCGCGGCCCCGAGGCGGTGCGCGTCGGCGCCCAGGACTACCTGGTCCGCGACGAGCTCGACGGGCGGCTGCTGCGCCGTGCCATCCGCTACGCGGTGGAGCGCAAGCGCTCCGACACCGCCGAGCGGCGGCTCACCGAGTCCCGGCTGCGCGCCCAGGAGAACGCCCGCCTCGAGCGCGGCCTGCTGCCCACGCCCATCCTGGACGGCTCGCCGCTCCGCTTCGCGGCCCGCTACCGCCCCGGCCGCTCCCGCGCGCTGCTGGGCGGCGACTTCTACGACACGGTGCGCACCCCGGACGGGGCGGTGCACGTGATGATCGGCGACGTCGCCGGTCACGGCCCCGACGAGGCGGCACTGGGCGTCGAGCTCCGCATCGCCTGGCGCGCCCTGACCCTCGCCGGGCTCAGCGGCGACGACCTGCTCACCACGCTGCAGAAGGTGCTGGAGCACGAGCGCCACAGCGAGGAGACCTTCGCGACCCTCTGCCAGGTCGACATCGCCCCGGACGGCCGCAGCGCGGGGGTGTGCCTCGCCGGGCACCCGCCGCCGCTGATCGCCCGCCCGGGCGAGGGCGCGCACCTGCTGCCCTACGAGGAGAACGGCCCGGCGCTGGGCCTGCTGACGGACGCGCGCTGGCCGCGCACCGAGATGTGGCTGGGTGACGCCTGGAGCCTGATGCTCTACACCGACGGCCTGATCGAGGGCCGCCAGGGCAACGGCCGGGGCGAGCGGCTCGGCGAGGACGGCATGGCGGACCTGGTGCGCCACCATCTGGCGGCGGGCCTGAGTGGCGAGCCGCTGCTGCGCGAGACGCTCTCGGAGGTCCGGGCCCTCAACGGGGGCGAGCTCACCGACGACGTGGCCGTCCTGCTGCTCGAGCGCGGCTGACCCGACGCCGCCACCGCGGTCACCGTGCCCGCCGCCGCACCCGCCGCCCCCACGCACGGCGCCGCCCGCCCGGGAGCCGCCTGAGCGGCGCCCCGAGCGGGCGGAGATGCCTGACGACGGGCGTGGCGCGCGCCGGTCAGCGGCCGCCGTTGTACGGGCCGTACGGGCCGTCGCTGCTGGAGCCGCCGCGGGTGCGGCCCTTGCCGCCGCCCGGCAGGCTCCGCAGCGCGGGCCGCACGTCGACGACGTACACGATCGTCGCGATCAGGCCGATGATCGGCAGGAACGACAGGATCGGGAAGATCAGGTTCACCAGGAAGGCGAGCCCCAGGATGATCAGCCAGAACGGCTTGGTCTGCTTGTCGGCGGCGCGGTAGCCGTCCTCACGGCGGATCGCCGCGTCCACCAGCGCGAACCCGCTGAACACGATCAGCGCCAGGTTCAGCAGATACATCAGGTTGCTGAAGCCCTGCATCAGCACAACGTCCACCACCAGTCTCAGGTCGCCCGGGCCCGGGAGGGGTCCTGGGGGAGGTCCTGTCAGCCACGGTACTCGTCGTCCCCGCCCATGGCCCCGCTCGGCTGTCCGTGCTCCCCTACCCGGCCGGTGGGCCGGGCACCCCCGGCCGCCCGGCCCTCACGCCGACGACCGTACCGCCGGCCGGCACCGGCGGTACGGGAGGGCGGCGCGGAGGGAGCGGCGCGGAGAGGGCGGCGCCGACGGGGCGGCGCCAGGGCGGCCGGGAGCGCTCACTCGGCGGGCGGAGCGGCCTTCTTCGCGGTCCGCCGCGCGGGGGCCTTCTTCGCGGCGGGCTTCTTCGCCCCCGCACCGGGCGCCGCGTCGGCGGCCCCGGCCTCCGGCCCGGCGGCCTCCCCGGCCTCCGTGGCCGCGGTGGTCCCGGCGGCCTTCGCGTCCGGTTCCGTCACCGCCGGGGCGGGCGGCTCGGCCACCGGGGTGACCGAGGTGGCCGGGCGGGAGGCCCGCGGCTCGACCGCCGCCGCGGCGTCGACGATGCCGTCCGCCGCCTCGCCGCGCCAGACGCGGACCGCCTGCTCGCCGTGCTCCGCCACCCGCTCGTACGTCTCGCGGGCCTTGACCGCGTACTCCAGCGCCCGGCCCACGCCGCGCAGCGCCAGGCCCTGCGCGCTCTCGCCGAGCTTCTTCAGGTCGGGCTCGAGGCCGGCCACGACCTCGGAGACCTTGGCCTGCACGACCTCGGTGGTCTCCTTGACGCGGGCCACGGCCTTCTCCTGCACCGCCTTGGTGTCGGCGGCCTTCACGGCCTCGATCCGGGCCGGGGCCTCGGTCCGCAGCTGCTCGACGAGGGCGGGCACCTTCCGGGCCTGCCGCAGGGCCAGGTCGGCCGTTCCGGCGGCGAAGTAGAGGGGGGTGGGGTCGCTCAGGGTCTTGCGGAGGTCGTCGGTGATGGCCATGAGGATGGTCCTCCCGGATCGCTTTACTGCTGCGGGTGGTGCTTCTGACGGTCGGCCTGCGGGTCTGGGTCTGGCGCGCACTCGCCGTCGGCCGGACGGCCACCGCCGGTCCCGGTCCCGGTGCCCGTGCCGGCAGCGGTGCCGGTTCCGGCAGCGGCCACGGTCCCGGTGCCGTTCGCGGGGCGGCCGGCGCCGTTCTCGTGGCGGAACGCGTCGTAGATCTGGAGCAGCGCCTGCTTCTGACGTTCGGTGAGCGCGGGGTCGTCGAGAATCACGGCCCGGGTGTCCGGGCCGCTCGTCCCGTCGTCCGCCAAGCCGCTGCCCCGTTCGGCGTCGAGAATGCCCGCCCGGACGTAAAGAGTCTCGGCGGAGATCCGCAGGGCCTTGGCGACCTGCTGCAGCACCTCGGCGCTGGGCTTGCGCAGGCCGCGCTCGATCTGGCTCAGGTACGGGTTCGACACCCCGGCGGCGTCGGCGAGCTGACGCAGCGACAACTGCGCGCCGCGCCGCTGTTCGCGCAGGTACTCCCCGAGACCACCGACGTTGAGCGATGCCATGGCCACACGGTGCCACCGTGCGCTAACTTTTGCAAGCGCCTTTGGCAAGCACCCTGCTAGCAGGGGGGCGCGCAGAGCCTTCCGCGGCGGGCGAGCAGGGCGTGGAGCACGAGCTTCAGCGATCCGACCGTGTGGCCGGCGCCCGCCTCGCGCAGCAGCCGCTCCCCCGCGTCGCCGCGCGCGTGCCCGAGGAAGGTGATGTCCGCGGCGCGGGCCGCCTCCAGGTGCGCCGGGGACTCCCCCACGAACAGGGCCTCCTCGCGCGCGGCGCCCAGCGAGACGAGCGCCCCCGTCAGCGTGTGGGCGAACTCGCCCCGGTGCCCGGTGCCCCGGCCGCACACGCGGGGCAGCGCCTCGGCCAGCCCGCGCCCGGCGACGTAGCGGCTCGCCACCTCGGCGGCGTGCCGGGTCACCACGACCGTGCGCGCGTCCAGCGCGGCCCAGGTGCGCACCAGGGGGTCGGCCCACGGGGTGGGCACGGCCTTCGGAACGGCGCGCAGCTCGGCCGCGGTGAGGTGCTCGCGCACGGCGGCCGCGAGGTCCGCGTCCCGTCCCTCCGCCAGCGCGGCCAGCACCGCGTAGGGGTCACGCGCGGCCCGCACGGCCTCCGGGAGCGGTGCGGCCCCCGGCGAGGCGTCGGCCAGGGCGAGCAGCTCGTCGGCGAGCCGGCGCTCCTCCTCGCCCCCGGGCGGGAACAGCCGGCACAGGGGGCCGTCCAGGGCGAGCAGCACGACACGGGCGCGGGAGACGAGGCGGTCCGCCTCGTCGGTCATCACATGAGGGGCCATCAGGACAGTGTCAGGTCACTGGTGATGGTTTCCCAGAGGGCGTCGAACCACTTCTGCGACTGTTCCACGAACGCCGCGTCGCGCGAGGCGCCGGCGCGCTCGAACGAGAACAGCAGCGACTCCGCGCTCATCCCGTCGAAGACCTCCACGGCCTCGCTCTCACCGACCGTCTCCTCGCGCCGCGTGATCATGTAGTAGGCCATCAGCGCCTCGGAGCCGTTGAGCAGGTACAGCTTCATCGGCGGGGTGAACGGCAGCGCCCGGAAGGTCACCCGGACGTCCACGCCGTGCGAGTGGCGCAGCATCCGCAGGTTGTGGCGCAGGACGTGACCCTGGGCGTTGCGCTGCGCCAGCCACCACTCGTGGACCGGGTCGGGCGGCTCGACGTCCCCGTCGGCGCGCTTGCGGCGCCCCTCGACCGGGACGGGGAAGGCCAGGTTGATGCTCCGCGACGGCACCAGGATCCGCACGTCGATCGACTCCGGGCGGACCCGGCCCTCGTGGACCATCCGCAGCGGCTCGGCGAGCGCCAGCATCAGCGTCTCGGCGGTCAGGCACACCGCGTCGATCCGCACCGCGGGCTCCTGGAACGCCTGCACCAGCCGGGGCGCCAGGCCGACCATGGCCGGGCGCGGCTCGCCCGAGACCGGGCGGCGCTCGGCGATCCGCGGCGGGCTGCCCTTGCTCACATTGGTCAGGAGGCCGAGCTCCTGCAGGGTGCGCAGCGCCTGACGCACCGCGCCGCGCTCCACGCCGAACTCCTCGGCCAGCTCCGCCTGGGTGGGCAGGCGGTCACCCGCCCTGAGCTCGCCCGCCTGGATGCGGTCGCGCAGTACCTCGGCGATCTCCTGGGACGAGAGTCTCCTGCTGCCAGTCACTGCCACGCTCTCCTGGGTCACGACCAAACGGTACAACTTCAGCACGGATGACGGATGTTGGTTTCACGAACCGCCAACTGGACATAACTGCAACCAACTTGGACTCTTGGCAAAGTTGGACCGAGTTGGCTGCACTACCACCACCGGGAGAGAACCACAGACCGGACACCCCAGCTACCACGACCCCTTGGAGGCACCGTGCCCGCCCTTGCCGCCCTCGCCGCCGCCGTCACCTTCGTCCTGGTCGAGCGGTACGTCGAGATGAGGTACGGCACGGCCGGACTCGTCGGACTGCTGCTCCTCACCGTCGGCCACAAGGCCAACAGCCCGACGTGCAGCTCCGCGGGGGCGGTGGTGCTCGCCGTGACCGTCACCTCGCCGGCGGTCTGACCCGGCCAAGCCTACAACTTCGCGCCATTTCGCGGGAGTTCACGTAATGGTGGTTACCGCGTAGGGCGAGATGGATACACCTAGAGATAAGTTGGTCGCCAACTCTTCCAACCTGGCCGAACGTCCAGGGGGTTGGCGACACGACGCACGGAAGGACAGCGCTCCTCTCCGGAGGGGAGCCGGGAGCGCGGCACCACCACAACTGAAGAGCACGCTACGGATGCACCACCCGCACCACCCTTACGACCGGCGGACGGAACCCGCGGCACGACGTACAGGAAGGAGCCCGACCAGGAGCATCAACGGCAGGGCGCCCGCCCGACCGGGCGGGGCCCCTGCGGCCCCTGCGACCCCAGCGGCCCCAAAGGCCCTTGCGACCCCTCGGCCCCCGTGGCCCGGAGGCCCAGGTTCAGAACGCGGCGCGGATCGCGCCGACCTCGCGGCCGCCGCCCAGCAGCGGCGCGTGGCCGATGCGCTCGAGCACCGGGGAGTCCACCCCGGCCCGCCGCAGCGCACGCGCCAGCACCGGACCGAGGGCACGCGTGGCGCCGTCCTCGACCTTGAACGCCAGCGCCCGGCCGTCGGGCAGGGCCACGGCCTGCACCGCCTCGGCGCCCATCTTCGACAGCGTCCCCGGCACCTCACGCATCAGCCAGGTGTCCGGGCGGCGGGTTCCGGCCACGTACTCCGGGTGGGCCCGCATCGCGTCCGCCACCCGGCGCTCCACGCTGCCCGGCTCCGCCAGCACGTACGAGCGGAAGGCCCGCGCCAGCCCGGTGAGGGTGATCGCCATCAGCGGGGCCCCGCAGCCGTCGGTGCCGACCGCGGCCACCGGCTCGCCCGCCGCCTTCTCGACCTCCGTGTGCACCAGCCGCTGCAGCGGGTGCTCCGGGTCGAGGTAGCTCTCCAGCGGCCAGCCGTTGAGGGCGGAGGCGGCCAGCATGGCGGCGTGCTTGCCGGAGCAGTTCATGACGATCCGCTCGCGGACGCCGCCGGCGGCCAGGTAGGCCTCGGCCTCGACCGGGTCGAGCGGCAGGTCGGCCGGGCACCGGAGCTGGTCCTCGGTGAGCCGGAACTCGGTCAGCATCTCGCCGACCAGCCGGCGGTGGAACGTTTCTCCGGAGTGGCTGGCCGCGGCCAGCGCCAGCCGCTCGCCCTTGAGCGCCAGCCCGGCCCGCAGGACCGCCGCGGCCTGCATCGGCTTGTTGGACGACCGCGGGAAGACCGCCGTGGCGGGGTCGCCCAGCGCGAACTCCACCGAGCCGTCCGCGGCCAGCAGCACCAGGTGGCCGCGGTGGCGCCCCTCCACGAACCCCGAGCGCACCACCTCGGCCAGCGGAACCGCCTCGACGGCGGCGGTGACGGGGGCGGGAGCGCCCGCCCTGGATGCCAGGGAGGCCCGGGAGGGGCGGTCGGCGGCGGGGACGCGGGTCGGCTCGGACACGTGCGGGGGCCTTTCGGGAGTGCTCAGAGAAGCAGGTCGTCCACCTGTGCTTCTCCTTCACGGTACCTGCGCGCGAGCTCCGCCCCGCACGCGTCGGCGGACCGCTGGAGCTCCTGGCGCCGCGAGGACACCTCGCGCTCGTGCCGCACCAGGCGCGCCAGCGCCACCCGCAGCTCCACGTCCGTCCGCGCGGCCAGGTCGGAGAGCCCCACCTCGTCCAGCATCCCGGCCGCCAGCCGGCGGCACTCCTCGTCCCGCGGGGCGGAGAGGGTCACGTGCCGGGCCGAGGACGGATGCCGGGCCGGGGCGTCCCGGAGGATCTCCGGCAGCCGCTCCATGACCGGGCTCTGCCCCGCCGGTCCCCTGCGGGACAGTTCGGCGCGCAGGATGTCGATGCGGCCCTGGAGCAGCCGCCGCAGGTAGCTCAGGTCGGCCTCCTGGCGCTGGGTGCGGCGGCGCAGGGCGCGGATGTCCGCCATCGGCAGCCCGGAGACCGGGGTGCCTGCCGCCGTCCCCGTGGCCGCGGCCCCCGGCGCCGCTGCCCCCGGCGCCGCGGCGGCCATGTCGTGCGAGGGCGACCGCTGCGCGAAGGCGCGGCCGGCCATCGCCTGCCCGTCCGGCGCGGCGGCCCGCCCTCCGATGTGCGTTCCCGGTGTCCTCATCTGCTCCAGCATCTCCTTGGCGCCCTCGACCGGCCTGTGCACGTGCATCGTGCCACCCCAGGTGGCCGCAATGTGCGCGAGTGTCCACGATCGTCCCCTGATGAGGTGGGCCGCAATCCCCTCCGGGCCCCTGGGGGCCGTGCGGAACCACCGTTCGGCGGCACGGCATGATGGGACGCATGCGAGCGGTGGTGCAGCGGGTGGACGGCGCGAGCGTCGTCGTCGAGGGCGAGACGGTCGGAGAGATCACTGGTGAGGGGCTGTGCGTCCTCGTCGGGGTGACCCACGACGACACCCCGGAGAAGGCGGCCCAGCTGGCCCGCAAGCTCTGGTCGCTGCGGATCCTGCACGAGGAGAAGTCCTGCAGCGACGTCGGCGCCCCGCTTCTGGTGATCAGCCAGTTCACCCTTTACGGGGACGCCCGCAAGGGTCGCCGGCCCACCTGGAACGCCGCGGCGCCCGGCCCGGTGGCCGAGCCGCTGGTCGACGAGGTCGTCGCGCGGCTCCGCGCCCTGGGAGCCACGGTGGCCACCGGCCGCTTCGGGGCCGAGATGCGGGTCTCCCTCACCAACGACGGCCCCTTCACGGTCCTGCTGGAGATGTGAGTCCGCGCCCGCGCCCCGAAGGGCACGGGCGCGGCACGGGCGCGCGCGGCGGCGCCTACGGCTCGACCACGACCTCCTGGGCCGCCGCCGTGTCACCGGCCATCAGCCGGGCGTCGACGGGCACGTTGCGCTTCACCAGGGCCAGCGCCACCGGCCCCAGCTCGTGGTGGCGCACCGAGGTGGTCACAAACCCCAGCTTCCGGCCGTCCGGCCCGTCGTCCGCGTTGTGGATCGCGGTCCCCGGCGGGGGCAGGTGCACCTCGCTGCCGTCCAGGTGCAGGAAGACCAGCCGACGCGGCGGCTTCCCCAGGTTGTGGACGCGCGCGACCGTCTCCTGGCCCCGGTAGCACCCCTTCTGCAGGTGCACGGCGCTCTCCAGCCAGCCCAGCTCGTGCGGGATGGTGCGGTGGTCCGTCTCGAAGCCCAGGCGCGGCCGGTGGGCCTCCACCCGCAGCGCCTCCAGGGCGAGGAGGCCCGCCGCCGGGCCGTGGGCCTCGGCGAACTCCTCCAGCCGCTCGCGCGGCAGGAACAGGTCCCGCCCGTAGGGCGTCTCCCGGGCGACGACGCCCTCCGGAGTGGCCGCGATCGACCCGGCCGGCAGGTGCACGACAGCGTGGTCGCCGGTGCGGTCGGCGACCTCCACCCGGTAGAAGAACTTCATCGACTCCAGGTAGGCGATCAGCGCCTCCTGGGTCCCCGGCTCGACGTGCGCCCAGGTGGTCGTGCCGTCGTCCACCAGGTACAGGGCGTGCTCGATGTGCCCGTGGGGGGAGAGGATCAGCGCCTCCGTCGCCCGGTGCGGCGGCAGTTTCTCGACGTGCTGGGTGAGCAGCAGGTGCAGCCAGGCCAGCCGGTCCTCACCGGTGACGGTGACCACGCCGCGGTGGGAGAGGTCCACGAAACCGCTGCCCCCGGCCAGCGCGCGCTGCTCGCGGAACAGGTCGCCGTAGTGGGCGGCCACGCCTTCGTCCACGCCCTCGGCGGGGACGGCGCCGGGCAGCAGGAGCAAGGGACTCTTCATACGGATCACCCTACGTGTCGTGGTCACCATGATCACCGGGGGCGGGAGCGGATCCCGCGTGGGGTTTCTCCCCGCACCGCTCGCACCGCCCGAAGATCGCAAAGTGCTTCATGTCGGTGTCGAACCCGAAGGTCGCCCGGAGCTTGGCGGTGAACTCGGCCGCCACCGCCACGTCGGCCTCGATGACCTCGCCGCAGTCCCGGCAGACCAGGTGGAGATGGTGGTGCCGGTCGGCCAGGTGGTAGGTCGGCGCGCCGTGCCCCAGGTGGGCGTGGCTGACCAGACCGAGCTCCTCCAGGAGCTCCAGCGTCCGGTACACGGTGGAAATGTTGACCCCCGACGCGGTTCTCCTCACTTCCACGAGGATGTCGTCGGGGGTCGCGTGCTCCAGTGTCTCGACCGCTTCGAGCACGAGTTGCCGCTGCGGCGTCAGCCGGTAGCCGCGCTGCCGCAGGTCCGTCTTCCAGTCGGTGCTCACCACACCGAAAGTCTAGGTCGCTCCGGCCTACTTGAAGAAGGCGATTCCGTCGTCCGGCATATCGTCGGGCAGGGCCTTGGCCCAGCGCTCGACCTCCTCCGGCGTGACGACCTTCTTCAGGTGGGCCGACATGTAGGGGCGCAGTTCGACCTCGGGGGTCTGCTTCTCGCCGACCCACATCAGGTCGCTCTTGACATAGCCGTACAGCCGCTTGCCGCCGGTGTACGGGCCGGAGGCGCCGGTCCGCGCGACCGCGTCGGTGGCGACGTCGATCTGCGGCTTCTTGTCGGCCATCCGCCCGTACCAGACCTCGACCACGCCGTCGTCGCGGGTCATCACGATCTCGACGTTGCGGTCCTTGTCGATGCGCCAGAAGCCGGACTCGGTCTCGAGCGGGCGGACCTTGTTCCCGTCCTTGTCCAGCACCCAGGTGTGGGAGTGGTACTCCAGGAAGTCCCGGCCGTCGTGGCTGAAACTGACCTCCTGGCCGAAGTTGCACTTCTCGGAGCCGGGGAAGTCGTGCACGCCCGCGCCGGCCCAGTTGCCGAGCAGGAAGGCGAGCGGGACGAGGTCCTTGTGAAGGTCGGACGGGATCTCGATCATGAGTTGCTCTTCGTCGCGAGGGGCGTAAAAGGTCTGGTGCGCGGCGCGAGGGTCAGCGCTGGCCCTGGTACAGCTTCTTCACGGTCAGGCCCGCGAAGGCGAGCACGCCGATGCAGACAAGAACCAGCAGGGCCGAAAAGAAGATCTCCACGGGTGCTCCTCAGATGAGCGCGGTAAGGCGGTGTACACAAGAGCCGGACCCCAGCTTACGCGCCCGGGGTCCGGCTCTTCCTGCGAGGTGCGGTCAGCCGAGCAGCTGGGTCTGCAGCGCGACCGTCTGCTGGAAGGGGATCGCCGGGGCGGTTCCCTTCTTCGACTGGTTGATCACCGCGAGGACGTCACCGGCCATGAGGTACGCCTGGCGCATCTGCTCGTCGCCGTAGGGCTTGTCCTCGAGGTAGACGGTCGAGTCGACGTCGGCCAGGCCGGCCCGCAGGGGGAACTCCTCGTCGTTCGTCCACGCCTCGGTGCCGTCCGGCAGGAAGCCGGGCTCGCCGTACGGGTTCAGCTCGGACCACAGGCCGGAGTCGATCTGCTCGTTGCTGGTGAAGTGGAGCAGGAAGATCTCCGTGCGGGTGCCGTCGGGCATGGTCCAGCCGCGGGCGGCGATGTGCCGCAGGCCGTTGTCGACCAGGAGCTGTCCGAGCTCCTCGCGCTCGTCCTCGGCGAACCCGGCGAGGAACGTCCTGGTCTTCAGCCAGCCGTTCTCGTCACCCGCCAGGGCCTTGACCGGGGTGGCGCCCCGGGGGGCGGGCAGCACGAGTTCGCGCAGGTCGGCGTGGTGCGCCTGGGCCGGGTTGTCCTCCGCGAACGGGGCCGGGCTGCCCTCGGGCAGCGGCGGTCGCACCAGCTCGGGGTAGTCCCAGCGGCCGTCCGACTCGGTGGCCAGTCCGGGCACGTCGGTGCGGTCCAGCGAGGCGATGCCGTAGGCCGTGCCGGTGCCGACGGCGGCGAACACCACCGCGGCGGCCGTCCAGCGCGCCACGGCACGCAGCACCCGCCGGTCCTTGCGCGGCTTCACCCGGTCCGCCTCGGGCACGGCGTCCGGGTCACCCGCACCCGCATCCGCACCCGCCGGGGCCCCGTCGCCCGCGGTCACCGGCACCACCTCGGCGGCGGCCGACTGCTGCGGCATCACGGGCTCAGCCGCGACCGGCTGCTCCGGCTGCTCGGGCTGCTCCGGCTGCGTGGACCGGTCGACCGTCTGCTCGCTCACACCGCCTCCCCGGGGGTCTCGATGCGGTCCAGTTGCTTGCCCATCAGTCCGGCGATGTCCTTCTTCTCGATCGGCCGGGGCGCGTACGCGGTGAGGGTGACCGTCACCTCCCCGTGGTGGCCGACACAGCGCATGATCTCGTTCTGCCCCTTCTTCTCCGCCTCGAGGAGGTAGCACCAGGCGTTCTTCGCCTGTCCCGGCACCTTGGGCCCCGCCGAGAAGACGTCCATCTCCGTGAGGTCCTGGAAGATCCGGCGCTCGGCCACGGCGGCGGACCTGGCGTCCTTCTCGCTGCTCACCTGCGTGAGCACCGTCTCCACCGCGTACGGGCCGACGCGCCCTTGCACGGTGTAGCTGCGCAGGGCGATACCTTTCACGCGCCGCTTGTCGATGGCCCGCTCGATCTGCTTGCGCTGGCTGCGGGGAAGGTCCTTGAAGCCCTCCTTGGCGAGCTCGGTGGCCTCCTTGCCGCTGAGCTCCCCGTCGGACCCGTACTCCTCGATGTCGGGCCCCTCCTGGAGCGACTCGCGGTAGTCCCAGGGCAGCAGCATGCCGCGCAGACCGTCCGGTTCCTCCGTCGTGCGCTTCGGTCCGTCCGCCGCCTGGGCGTGCTGCCAGGCCGGCTTGCCCGGGTCCCGGTCGGCGTCACGGACCGTCAGCACCGTGAAGCCGGACAGGCCGACCGCGGCAGCGGTGACCAGGGCGGTGCCCGAGATCACCGCGATCCTGCGACCGCGGCCGGGCCTCCCCGCCTGCCGCTTCTCCGCCGTGCCGACAGCGTCCTCCTGGGCGTCGGACGCGTCCTGGGCAGGGCTCGTGTCCTCGGGGTCGCGTGCGTCATCCGTCATTGTCCCGGTCACAGTCGCTCCAGCTGCTGTTCGGCCATGTCCGTGGCCTTCTTCCTGTCCACCGGCCTGACGTCGGAGACCCAGAGCTGGAGGGCGATGTCACCGCGGACCGCGGTCGCGTGGACCTGGTACACCGGCATGTACCCGGGCTCGCGCTCGGGCGGCAGCACCAGGACGGCACCGTTGCCCGCGCCGTCCAGGGGGTACTCCCGGGCTCCGTCGAGGACGTAGTCCGTCTGCGCCTCGTGGTCCTTCAGTGCGCCGAGCGTCGCTTCGTGCCGGAACTGGATGAGGGAGATCCGGACGTTACGGGTGCTGCTCTCCTGCCAGGAGACGGTGGCCGCACGGCGGAACTCGTCGCTCAGCTCGTCCGGCAGGGAGGACATCTCGTCCTCGTGGAAGCTGGACCACTCCACCAACGACAGCCAGCCGCGCTCGACCTCCTTCTTGCCCTTCGGGGTCTTCAGCAGCAGCTTGCGCAGGTCGCCGTCGGTCCTCACCTTGCGGTCCTGGGCGGCCGGCAGCGGGTCCGGGCCCTCGCCCTCGGCCTGCTTCAGCTCGGGCTGGGACAGCGACGGCAGCTTGGTGGGCGTGCGGTCCGCCTGGATCAGGTAGCCGGCGCAGGTGCCACCCACCAGGCCGAGAACGGCCGCGGCCGCGATCAGCGCGGTGGTGCGGCCCCGGCGGCGAGGGGCGGCGGGCCCGGGCTCGGGCGCGGGCGCGGGCTCGGCGGCCGGTGCGCCCTCGGTGTGCGTGGCCTCCGGTTCCCCGGGGGCCGCTCCCTGGGTGGGGGCGGCCTCCTCGGGTTCCTTCGGCGTCTGGTCCGACAAGTCGTTCCCCCCTGAGGGATAGAGGGCACGCGCGACGTTTTCGCGTTCATGCCAGGGGGAAGACTGTTCGACCGGCCTCAAGGTTGCAAGCGAGTTTGGTTACGATCCAGCCATGGCCAAAAAACTGGTGATCAAGGTGACCGCGGGCGCCGACGCCCCGGAGCGCTGCTCGCAGGCCTTCACGGTGGCGGCGGTGGCGGTGGCCAGCGGCGTGGAGGTCTCCCTCTGGCTGACCGGCGAGTCGGCGTGGTTCGCCCTCCCGGGCCGGGCCGCCGAGTTCGACCTGCCGCACGCGGCGCCGCTGCCGGACCTGCTGGACTCGATCCTGGCGGGGGGCGGCGTGACCCTGTGCACCCAGTGCGCGGCGCGGCGCGAGATCACCGAGGCGGACGTCCTCGAGGGCGTGCGGATCGCGGGCGCGCAGGTGTTCGTCCAGGAGGCGCTGGCCGACGACACGCAGGCGCTCGTCTACTGATCCGGCCGGCCGCCGGGACTCAGCGGTCCGGGCCCTGACCGCCCGGGCTCTGACCGCCCGGGTCCTGACCGCCCGGGTCCTGACCGTCGGGGTCCTGACCGTCCGGGTCGTCCCACCAGCGGTCGTCGGGCCCGCGCCGGTTGGCGACCACCGCGGCGACCGGCGGGATCACCATGGCCACCCCGCACATGGCCACAGCCGCCGGGACGGACCACAGCCGCACCACGCCCCAGGCCAGGACGAAGAGCCCGAGGCAGATGCCCATCAGCACCAGATAGGCGCGGCGCCGTCGCGCGTACATGCCTCCAGCGTAGGCATGCCGCGCGACGGCGCCGCAATCGTTCCCGCCGGTCGCCCGGGCCGCCGTCAGACGGCGATGGCGACCTCGGCCAGCCCGCCCTGCTGGGCGACGACCGTACGGTCCGCGGTCAGCCCGCCGGGGACCAGGGCCCGCACGGTCCAGGTGCCCTCGGCGGCGTAGAACCGGAACTGGCCGGTGGCCGAGGTGGGCACCTCGGCGGTGAACTCGCCGGTCGAGTCGAGCAGCCGGACGTAGCCGGTCACCGGCTCGCCCTCGTGCAGCACCTGGCCCTGGATGGTGGTCTCACCGGGCCGGACGGCGGCGTCGGGGCCGCCTGCCTTCGCTCCACACATGGTCGTCCGTCCTCACTTACCGGGGCCGAGCTCGATCGGCACGCCGACCAGCGAGCCGTACTCGGTCCACGAACCGTCGTAGTTCTTGACGTTCTCCACGCCCAGCAGCTCGTGCAGCACGAACCAGGTCAGCGCGGAGCGCTCACCGATGCGGCAGTAGGCGATGGTGTCCTTGGCGAGGTCCACGTCGGCCTCGGCGTAGAGCGCCTTCAGCTCCTCGTCGGACTTGAAGGTGCCGTCGTCGTTGGCGTTCTTGGACCACGGGATGTTGCGGGCGGTCGGCACGTGGCCGGCGCGCTGGGACTGCTCCTGCGGCAGGTGGGCCGGGGCGAGCAGCTTGCCGGAGAACTCGTCGGGCGAGCGGACGTCGACCAGGTTCTGCTGGCCGATGGCGGCGAGCACGTCGTCGCGGAAGGCGCGGATCGCGGTGTTCTGCGGCTTGGCCGTGTAGGTGGTCCCGGGGCGCTCGGGGACCTCCTCGACCAGCTCGCGGGCGTCCAGCTCCCACTTCTTGCGGCCGCCGTCGAGGAGCTTGACGTTCTCGTGGCCGTAGAGCTTGAAGTACCAGTAGGCGTAGGAGGCGAACCAGTTGTTGTTGCCGCCGTAGAGGACCACCAGCGAGTCGTTGGCGATGCCCTTGGCGGAGAGCAGCTTCTCGAAGCCCTCCTGGTCCACGAAGTCGCGGCGGACCGGGTCCTGGAGGTCCTTGGTCCAGTCCAGCTTGACGGCGTTGCGGATGTGGTTCTTGTCGTAGGCGCTGGTGTCCTCGTCGACCTCGACGACGACCACGCCGGGGTCGTCGAGGTGCTCCTGGACCCAGTCTGCGTCGACCAGGACGTCGCTGCGGCTCATGCTCTTCCTCCGGGGCAGGTACGGGGGTTCGGCCGGGAAGCCGAAAGCTGGCAAGTTCGAGAAGGGCGCACGCGTGGCGCGGCGCGGTCGCGCGGTTCGTCGGCCGGGGGCGCACGCGGGCGGGCCCGCCGGGCGGGCCGCGGGGAACGGGGGGTGGAGCCCGTCAGGGAGTGCGACAGAGCATGGCGGCCACACGGCACAGGTCCACTGCCCGCCGCTTGGTGAGATCCGCCTGTCGCTTCATGCCCCGAATCCTAAGGACGCGGTGCGGGGCATGTCACCGTTGTGTCGCATCCTGAGACAGATCGGTCCGGTATACGGGCGCTCGGACCCCGCACCGGGCGCCGGGGAGCGCCGGAGGCCCCGTGCGGGGCCACCCCGGCCGCCGCAGGGCCAACGCCCGGCCACCACAGGGCCGCCATCGCGGACACCCCGTCTCGCGGTACGGACCGCCCGGCGGTACGGACCGTGGGCCGGCGGGCGCGGCTTCCCCCGCCCGCGCCGCCACGAGGCCGCCTACCAGGTCGTCCGCCAGGTCGACTACCAGGTCGACAGGTCGACGTCCTCGCCGGTCACCGTGATGCGGACGCCCTCCGCCGTGGGGGACACGGAGGCCAGCTTCAGGCCGCCCGGAAGGTCGGCGAGGGCCTGGTCGAAGTCGGTCACCGACCGCACCGAGCGCTCGGCGACGTCCAGGGGGAGGTCCGGCAGCGAGTCGGCCCGCACCCGCAGCTCCCCGTCCTCGACGTCGACGGTGCTGAGCACGTCCAGCGGCGGCAGCTGCTGCCCCAGCAGGGTCGGCACCACCTTGAGCTTGATCCGCCCGTCACCGCCGTGGGACAGGCCCACCACGGCCGCGGTCACCCCGGGCGCCACGTCCTGCGGCTCGGACCGCGCGGCCTTCAGCAGCTCGTCGTAGGGGACCAGCCCGGTGCCGCTCACCCGCTCCGCCCGCTCCGGGGAGTAGCCGGAGTCGAGGGTCACGCCGCGCAGGCCGACGTCCAGGTCCTCGACGGTCATGTCCTGGCCCTCGGCGCCGCTCACCGGGTACGCGTCGATGTCCACGTCCACCTCGTCCAGCTTCCCGGCGACGAGCTGGGTGAGGAACGGGAAGCCGTTGATCGCCACCTCCGGCGCCGCGCTCAGCTCCTGGGCGTCCCGGATCCCGTCCGCGGTGCGGTCCTCGGCGATGCCGACGGCGACCCGGTCGACGGCGGCCAGCAGGCCGCCGAACACCAGCGCCACGACGAGAAGTATTCGAACGGCACGCACCTGTGGGTCTCCCTGGCTGGGCGGTCGGCGGGGCAACGCGTCGCCTCGACGGTAACGCCGTCGACCGTCCGGCGGGGAAGGTTGTGGATCAGCTGTGACAAGCCTCGCGCACTTCCGGCACCCGCGTCCCGGGCGTCGTCAGTCCTCGCAGCCGCAGGAGCGCCGGACCACCAGGCGGGAGGGCACGACCCGGACCCGGTCCTGGCCGTTGCCGGGCAGCCGCACGGTGTCGTCGAGCACCAGGTCCACCGCCGCGCGGGCCATGACGGAGCGGTCGGTGGCGACCGTGGTGAGGGGCGGGTCGGTGAGCGCCGCCTCCTTGATGTCGTCGAAGCCGGCCACCGCCAGCTCCCCCGGCACGTCGATGCGCAGTTCCCGGGCGGCGCGCAGCACGCCCACGGCCTGGTCGTCGGTGGAGCAGAAGACCGCCGGCGGCCGGTCCGGGCCGGAGAGCAGGTCCAGCGCGATCCGGTAGGCGTCGTAGCGGTTGTAGGGCGCCTGGAAGCAGCGGCCCTCGGTGGAGAGACCGGCGTCGGCCATGGCCAGCCGCCAGCCCTCGACGTGGTCGGAGACCGGGTCGCCGACCTCCGGGGTCTCGGCGGTGCCGCCGATGCAGGCGACGTACGGGTGGCCGTGCTCCAGCAGGTGCCGCACGGCCTCGCGGGCGCCGCCGACGTCGTCGGTCACCACCGCGACGTCGTCTATCGCCTCGGGCCGTTCGTGGAGCAGCACCACGCGGGCGTCCCAGGCCTCGATCTCGGCGGCGGCCTGGTCGTTGAGGGCGTGGCTGACCAGGATCAGGCCGGAGACCCGCATCCCGAGGAAGGCGCGCAGGTAGTGGACCTCGCGCTCGGCCACGTAGTCGGTGTTGCCGACCAGGACCATCTTTCCGCGCTCGGAGGCGGCCTGCTCGACCGCGTGCGCCATCTCGCCGAAGAACGGCTGCCGGGCGTCGGGCACGATCAGGCCCAGCAGGTCGGTGCGGCGCGAGGCCATCGCCTGCGCCACCCTGTCGGGCCGGTAGCCGAGCTGCTGGATGGCGGCCAGCACGCGTTCGCGGGTGGCCGGGGCGACCGGCCGCGGTCCGTTGTTGATGACATAGCTGACTACGGCGGTCGAGGTACCCGCCAGTCGTGCCACGTCGTCCCGAGTCACCTTGGCCACGCGCGGAGTCTACGCGTAGAGAAACACCTCTGGGCAGGACATCTACGCTTTGCTGTCGACGCAGGTCCCGCCGGTGGACGGGCCCGGACCGGCCGGCGGCCGGCCGGTCCGCCCCCCGGTCAGGCGTCGGCCGGCAGTTCCGGGGAGATCTCCTCCCGTTCGCCCCGGTTCGCCCCCGAGCGGGACGCGGGGGCGGTGGACCGCTTGGTCTCCTCGGCCGGGCGTTCGCCCTTCTCAGGAGTGACGAAGCGGTATCCCACATTGCGGACGGTGCCGATCAGCGACTCGTGCTCGGGGCCCAGCTTGGCGCGCAGCCGCCGGACGTGGACGTCGACCGTGCGGGTGCCGCCGAAGTAGTCGTAGCCCCAGACCTCCTGGAGGAGCTGGGCGCGGGTGAAGACCCGGCCCGGGTGCTGGGCGAGGTACTTCAGGAGCTCGAACTCCTTGAAGGTGAGGTCGAGGACCCGCCCCTTGAGCTTGGCCGAGTAGGTCGCCTCGTCGACGGAGAGGTCGCCGTTGCGGATCTCCATCGGGGAGTCGTCGCCGGTGAGCTGGAGGCGGCCGACGGCGAGCCGGAGGCGGGCCTCCACCTCGGCGGGGCCGGCGGTGTCGAGGAGGACGTCGTCGACGCCCCAGTCGGCGGTCACGGCGGCCAGGCCGCCCTCGGTGACGATCAGGATCAGCGGGCAGCCGGGCCCGGTGGAGCGCAGGAGCTGGCAGAGGCTGCGGACCTGCGGGAGGTCGCGGCGGCCGTCGACGAGGATCACGTCGGCGCTGGGCACGTTCACCAGCGCGGGCCCCTCGGCGGGCGCGACGCGCACGTTGTGGAGCAGCAGGCCGAGGGCGGGCAGCACCTCGGTCGACGGCTGGAGGGCGTTGGTGAGGAGCAGCAGTGAGCTCATCGGGTCTCCACACTGTCGGTGGTCCGGTGGTGCACGGTTCGCTTGCCCATAACGTCTTGGATCCTCCTCGGTCCCCGCGAGGACGTTTGCGGCACTGGCAATCTCGGCGCGCGGCTCGGCTCCATCACCCCGGGGCCCCTTCGCCGCACCGCGTCGTGCGGGAGGAAGTCCCCGTGCACCTGCGCTTTCTCGCTCGTATACAGCTCGCTTTAATGCACGAAAGGACCCGGGGGCTGCGTCGCCCGAGTCCTCTGCCGAGCAGAATAACCCACATGAGCACCGGCAAGGCAGGTCAAGCGGCCCATTCGGCGGACGTCCCGAAGGCTGAGACACGGGGCAGACGGCCCCGCAGAACGTTTCTGCGCACGACGGACGGGGTGACGATCGATGCCGTATACGATCCCGGACCGGCTGTATACGATCCGCCCGGAGCGGAATCCGATCACCCGGCGATTGTGATGGCGCACGGATTCACCGGAGATCTGGAACGGCCCCACGTGCGGCGAATAGCGCGTTCTTTTTCGCCTTTCGGCGCGGTGATCACTTTCTCCTTCCGGGGCCACGGCGCCTCCGGCGGGCACTCCACGGTGGGCGACAAGGAGATTCACGACCTGGCCGCCGCGGTGGCCTGGGCGCGGGAGCTCGGTCACCGGAGGGTGGCCACGGTGGGGTTCTCCATGGGCGGCTCGGTGGTGGTGCGGCACGCCGCGCTGCCGGACGCCGGGGTGGACGCGGTGGCCACGGTCAGCGGCCCGGCCCGCTGGTACTACCGGGGCACGGCCGCGATGCGGAGGCTGCACTGGGTGGTGCTGCGGCCGTCCGGCCGGCTGGTGGGGCGGCTGGCGCTGCGGACCCGCATCCACCACCGGGACTGGGACCCGGTCCCGCCCTCCCCGGTGGAGTCGGTGCCGCTGATCGCGCCGGTCCCGCTGCTGGTGGTGCACGGCGACAGCGACCCGTACTTCCCGCTCGACCACCCGCGCTCGCTGGTCGAGGCGTCCGGCGGGCACGCCGAGTTCTGGCTGGAGGAGGGGATGGGCCACGCGGAGAACGCGACCGGCGAGGAGCTGGCCCGGCGGCTCGGCGCCTGGCTGGCCGACTCCGCGCGCGGGGGCCGCTAGCCTGACCGTGTTCACACATCAGTTCACTCAGCCGAGGAACGGTATGGCACAGGTAACGGTGCGCTACTGGGCCGCCGCCAAGGCCGCGGCCGGCGTCGCCGAGGAGTCCTTCGACGCGGACACCCTCGCCCAGGCGCTCGACGCGGTGCGCTCACGGCACCCCGGGGAACTCACCCGGGTACTGCGGCGCTGCTCGTTCCTGATCGACGGCGATCCCGTGGGGACCCGCGGGCACGACACCGTACGGCTGGCCCCGGGCGGCACGGTCGAGGTGCTCCCGCCGTTCGCAGGAGGGTGACCCCCACAGCATGAGCAACCAGTACGAGCCGTATCCGGGCCCGCACCAGGGGCACGGCCCGCACCAGGGGCACGGGCCCGGCTATCCGGACGCGCCATCGCCGGCCGAGACCACCCAGCAGTGGCAGGGCAACACCTGGGACTCCCAGCTCCAGCCCCACCTCGGCGCCGCCCCGTCCCCCGGGCCGTCCTCCGAGCCAGAGGCCGCGCGGACCGCGTACCTGCCGCCGGTGCCGGGGACCCCCGGGCCGGAGGGGCCCGGCGCGTACCCCGGCCACCCGCCGCAGCCGGGTGCGGCGGAGGGCGTCCGGCAGGGCCACCCGTCGCAGCCGGAGGGGTACGGCGCGTACCAGGCGTACCCACCGCGGGGCGGGGCGGCCGGTGCCGCTGCCGGGGGCGCCCCCGCGCACCCGGCCCCGGGACCGCTGCCGCACGGCACCGGGGGCGCCGCCCACACCGGTGACGCCGCCCGGCCCGGAGCCGCCGCGTACACCGGAGCCCCAGCCCAGCCCGGAGCTGCCTCCCAGCCGGGAGCCGCCGGATACCCGGAAGCCGCCGCGCAGCCCGAGGCCACCGCGTACACCGGGCCCGCCGCCCAGCCCGAGGCCGCCGGGTACGCGGGCGCCACCGCCCAGCCCGGAGCCGCCGCGTACACCGGAGCCCCAGCCCAGCCCGGAGCTGCCTCCCAGCCGGGAGCCGCCGGATACCCGGAAGCCGCCGCGCAGCCCGAGG
>NZ_JBSFVZ010000003.1:392520-428311 GCF_053592575.1 Streptomyces sp. NPDC002640
AGGCCACCGCGTACACCGGGCCCGCCGCCCAGCCCGAGGCCGCCGGGTACGCGGGCGCCACCGCCCAGCCGGGAGCCGCCGCGTACACGGGGCCCGCCGCGCAGGCCGGAGCCCCCGCGCAGGGTGGGCCGGATCTGGCGGGGTACGGTCCGGCGACCGTCGGCGGGAACGCCCGGATCACGGACGCCCAGCGCGCCCGCGCCGAGGGCCGTTCCCCGATCATCGACCCCGGCCTGCAGCCCGCCGCCCTCACCGCCGTGCTCTCCCTGCTGCTGGCGGGCGGCGCGGCCCTCGGGTCGTGGGCGCTGCTGCTCCCGCTGGTCGTGCTGCAGGGCCTGACCGCGGCCGGCTGGTTCCGCCTGAACGGCATGTGGCCCGCCCGCCAGGGCATCGCCCTCGGCTTCCTCGGCGCGCTCGCCGCCGACGTGGCGGTCCTGGTCGTCGGCCGCGAGCACGGCACGGGCGCGGTCCTCGGCACGCTCGGCGTGTGGGTGCTGCTCACCCTGGTGCTCCAGCTCCGCAGCCACGCCGAGCCCGACGAGCGGATGTACGGCCTGACCGCCGCCCTCGCCGCCGCCGCGCTGGCCATCCTGGCCGCCGGCCACCTGGCCGCGGACCCGGAGGCCGTCACCGTCGCCGGCGTCGCGGTGGCCGCGGCGATCGTGGCCCGTGCCGCCGTCCCGAAGCCCGCCGCGGGCGGCATGGTCCTCGCGGTGGCCGTCGCGGCCGGCGCGGGCGCGCTGGTGGGCGACGGCCTGGGCGGCGCGCTGCTGGGCGCGCTGGCCGGCCTGTGCGCCGTGGTGGGCCACCGGGTCGCCGCCTACGACTACCCGTCCCGCTTCGTGCACTTCACCGCGGGCGTCGCCCTGCCGCTCGCCCTGGCCGCCCCGGCGGCGCTGCTGCTGGGCTGAGACGCGGCCGGCGGCGACCGGCCGCCGCACACGAGAGGGCCGCCCCGTGCACTGCGCGGGGCGGCCCTCTCGTCGTCAAGCCTTCAGGCCGTCGGGTCCCCAAACCCTCCGGCCGTCCGGCTCACTTGACGATCGTGATGCGGTTCGCCGCCGGCGGGGCGATCGGCGAGGCCGGGGCGGAGTTCGCGGTCAGGTAGTCCGCGAACGCCGTCAGGTCGTCGCTGCCGACCACCGGGTCGGTGCCCTTGGCCAGGGCCGGGAAGTTGTCCCCGCCGCCGACCAGGAAGTTGTTCATCGCGACCCGGTAGGTGGCGGTGGGGTCCACCGGCTGCCCCTGGATCCGGACCGAGTCGGCGACCAGGCGGTCCGCGCCGGACTTCGTCAGGTCGAGCGTGTAGGTGAGCCCCTCGGAGACCTGGAGGATCTTCGGCGAGGCCGCGTTGCCGCCGCTCACCTGCTGCTGGAGCGCGGCGACGACGTCCGCGCCGGCGAGGTCCACCAGGTTGACGGTGTTGCTGAACGGCTGGACGGTGAAGCCCTCGCCGAAGGTGACGACGCCGTCGCCCTCGCCGCCGCTCTGCGCGTAGGTGAGGTCGGCGCGGATGCCGCCCGGGTTCATCAGCGCGAACGCGGTGTCCGGGTCGATGGTGCGGGCGTGCGCGAGCTGCGCGTCGGCGATCAGGTCGCCGAGCGGGCTCTCGGTGCCGGTCTTGGTGATGTCACCGCTGATCCAGCCGATGGGCCGGTTGGCCACCGGCTTGGCCAGCGTGTTCCAGCGCTGGATCAGGTCCGTCATGTCCGCGGCGGGCTTCTGGGTGCGGCTCACCACGTGGTTGGCCGACTCCACCGCCGTGCGGACGATGTCCTTGGTCGCCACGTCGTAGGTCAGCGTGGTGTCCGTGTACAGCCGGCCGAAGGAGGACGCCGAGGTCACCATGCGGGAGTTGCCCGCCGGGTCGGGGATGTCGCACACGTAGGCGTTGTGGGTGTGGCCGGTCACCAGCGCGTCGACCTTGGGGCTGACGTTCTTCGCGATGTCCACGATCGGCCCGGAGACGCCGCCGGCCTCCGCGTCGCAGTAGGCGTTGTACGCGCCGTCGGCGGGCACGCCGCCCTCGTGGACCAGCGCCACGACGGACTTGACGCCCTTGCGGTGCAGCTCGTCCGCGTACTTGTTGATCGTCTCGACCTCGTCGTGGAACTTCAGTCCCTTGACGCCCTCGGCGGTGACGATGCCCGGGGTGTTCTCCAGCGTGACGCCGATGAACCCGATCTTCACCGGGCCCTGCTTCCACACCCAGTACGGGGCGAGCGCGGTCTTCCCGGTGTCCTCGTGGGTGACGTTGGCGCCCAGGTAGGGGAAGTCGGCGCCCTCGAACGGCGTCCCGGTGTAGCAGCCGTCGGTCGGGTGGCACCCGCCGTCGCGCATGCGCTTCAGCTCGGCGAGGCCCTCGTCGAACTCGTGGTTGCCGACGCCGGAGACGTCCAGGTCCAGCTTGTTGAGCGCCTCGACGGTCGGCTCGTCGTGGAAGAGGCCGGAGAGCAGCGGGCTGGCGCCGATGAGGTCGCCGGCCGCGGCGGTGACGCTGTACTTCCGGCCCTCGCGCGCGGTGCGCAGCGAGGTCGCCAGGTACTCCACGCCGCCGACGCCCTCGACGGTCTTCACCGTGCCGTCCGGCTGGCGCTCGGTCACGCGGCCGCTGGAGCCGGTCGGGGGCTCCAGGTTGCCGTGCAGGTCGTTGAAGGAGAGCAGCTGCACGTCGACCGTGCGGCCCTTCCCGCGCCGGTCGTCGTCGCGGCCGTCCGCGGACGCGGAGGAGCCGGCGGGAAGCGCTGCGGTCAGCGCGCCGACGGTGGCCAGCGCGGCGCCGGTGATCAGAATGCGGTGGGTACGTCTCTGCCGGGTGATCCGCGGCATCGTCCCCCCTCTTGAATGAGTAGGTACACAGTGGGGTGGCTGAGCGGCAGCTTAGGGTCAACGCGCGTAGCGGCGACAGGGGACGCGGGTTACAGCCTGATTGCGACTGCCCGAACACCTCGGCCCGCGGCCGCCAGCGCGCCAGACCGCCACCGTGCGCGTCCCGCCGGACTACGCTCACTGGCATGACCAGCCCTCTCAGCCCTCGCCAGATCGACACCGTCGACGCGCTGACGGACGCGCGGATCCGCGACGTCCTGGCCCTGCTGGAGGCGGCCGCCCGGGTGGACGGCCAGGAGGCCGTCTCCGAACAGGGCCGTCTCCACCTGCGCAGCACGGAACCCCGCCCGGGCATCGCCCACCTGCTGCTGACCCTGGGCGACGGCGAACTCGTCGGCTACGCCCAGCTCGACGGCTCGGAGACCGTGGAACCGCCCGCCGCCGAACTGGTGGTGCATCCCGGCCACCGCGGCCGGGGCCACGGCCGGGCCTTGGGCGGCGCCCTGCTCGCCGCCACCGGCAAGCGTCTGCGGGTGTGGGCGCACGGCGGCCACGCCTCCGCCCGCCACCTCGCCCAGGTCCTCGGCCTCACGCTCTTCCGCGAACTGCGCCAGATGCGCCGCCCGCTGACCGGCCCGGACGCCCCCGAGCTGCCGGAGCCGGTGCTGCCGCCGGGCGTCACCGTCCGCACCTTCGTGCCCGGGCAGGACGACGCCGCCTGGCTGGCCGTCAACGCCGAGGCGTTCGCCCACCACCCGGAGCAGGGCTCGCTGACCCAGCGCGACCTGGACGACCGCAAGGCCGAGTCGTGGTTCGACCCGGAGGGCTTCTTCCTCGCGGAGAAGGACGGCGACCTGGTCGGCTTCCACTGGACCAAGGTCCACGCGGAGGAGGACCTCGGCGAGGTCTACGTCGTCGGCGTGCGGCCCGGCGCCCAGGGCGGCGGCCTCGGCAAGGCGCTCACCGTCACCGGCCTGCGCCACCTGGCCGGCCGGGGCCTGCCCGCCGCGATGCTCTACGTGGACGGGGACAACAAGGCGGCCGTCACCGTCTACGAGCGCCTCGGTTTCACCACCCACGAGACGGACCTGATGTACCGCACCGAACTGTGACACCGCGCCACTGACCAACACCCCCGAGGGGGCGGCGACTTGACGCCGCCCCCTTCCTTGTACCACCCTTCCACTACTCAATTAGTGAAAGGGTGTTGTCGAGTGGTCGAGTACCGCATCGACCGGCGCAGCGGCGTCGCCACCTATCTGCAGATCGTCCAGCAGACCAAGCACGCCCTGCGGCTGGGCCTGCTCGAACCGGGTGACCGGCTGCCCACGGCCCGCGAGGTCGTGGCGGCCACCGCCATCAATCCGAACACCGTCCTCAAGGCCTACCGCGAACTGGAACGCGAAGGCCTGGTGGAGGCCCGGCGCGGCCTCGGCACGTTCGTCCGCCGCTCCCTCGGGCCGGCCACGGCCGACGCGGCCCCGCTGCGCGACGACCTCGTCGCCTGGGGCCGGCGGGCCAAGGCCGCCGGCCTGGAACGCGACGACGTGACCGCGCTCCTCACCTCCGTCCTGGACGACCTCTATCCCTTTGGGGGGGACCACCGATGACCGAGACCGCCATCGAGGCGCAGGCGCTGGGCAGGCGCTACGCCCGGCTGCTGCCCCGCCGCGTCACCTGGGCACTGCGGGAGTGCTCCTTCAGCCTGCCGGTCGGCCGCGTCTGCGCGGTCGTCGGCCCCAACGGCGCGGGCAAGTCCACGCTGCTGTCGCTGGCCGCCGGCCTGGCCCGCCCCACCGAGGGCACGATCCGCGTCCTGGGCACCGACGCCGGGACGGCCCGCGAGCGCGTCGCGTACGTCGCGCAGAACAAGCCGCTGCACACCCAGTTGACGGTGCTCGACACGCTGCGGCTCGGGCACGCCCTCAACCAGGCCCGCTGGGACCAGGCCACCGCCGAGCGCATCGTCGCCCAGGGCGACCTGGACCCGACGGCCACGGTCCGCAGCCTCTCCGGCGGCCAGCGCACCCGCGTCGCCCTGGCCCTCGCGCTCGGCAAGCGGCCCGAACTCCTGCTGCTCGACGAGCCGATGGCCGACCTGGACCCGCTGGCCCGTCACCAGCTGATGGGCGAGCTGATGGCCGAGGCGGCCGAACACGGCACCACCGTTGTCATGTCCTCGCACGTCATCGCGGAGCTGGAGGGCTCCTGCGACCACCTCCTGCTGATCCGCCGCGGCCAGGTGCGCCTGCAGGGCTCCCTGGAGGACGTGCTGGCCGCCCACGCGCTGGTCACCGGCCCCGCCGAGGCGGGCCTGGAGGGCCACACGGTGATCGAGTCCCGCACCACGGGCCGTCAGACCACCGCCCTCATACGCCCCGACGGCCCGGTCCCCGCCGCCCACGAGGCGACCACGCCGACCCTGGAGGAGTTGGTCCTCTCCTACCTCCGGGAGGCGGCGTGAACACCACCCTCCGGTCCCCCGTCCCGCCGGAGGCCGAGGACGCCGCCCCGCCGGTGAAGGCGCCGGGCGGCCTCGCCTGGGCGGTGTTCCGCCTCCACCGCTGGGCGCTGTGGGCGTGGATCGCGTACGTCGCCCTGGCCGCCGGGATCCTGCTGTGGGCCTGGGGGCCCGCGGCGAACGAACTGGCCTCCCTGGCGGGAGCGTGCGACCTGGGCGGACGGACGGAGCCTGCCTGCGCCCGGCACGTCTACCAGGCCCTGGAGACCTACCAGGAGTTCATGCGCCTGGGCTTCTTCGCCGTGTTCGGCGCCCCGTTCCTGGTCGGGGCCTGGGCGGCCGCCGCACCGACCGCCCGCGAGATGGAGACCGGCACCGCGGAACTGGCCTGGACCCAGTCGGTGACCCCGGCCCGCTGGCTCACCGCCAAGCTGGCGCTCCCGGCGGTGGCCGCGACGGCGGGCATGACGCTGCTGCTCGGGCTGTACCGGTTCGCCCACCAGGAGGGGGCCGCCTCCTTCACCGCGATTCGGCACTGGACGCCGTCGTGGTGGAACGAGGACCTGTTCACCATGCTGGGCGTCGTCATGGTGCCCAGGGTCCTGTGCGCCGTCGCCGTGGGCGTCCTGCTCGGCCTGCTGCTGAAGCGCTCGCTCGCCTCGCTCGGCACCGGGCTGGCCCTGCTCGCGGCGTCCACCTTCGCCGTCACGCTCGGCCGCGCCTACCTCTGGCCCAGGGAGATCCGCTTCGCCAAGGCGGAGACGGCCGACTCGCCCTACCTGAGCCACAACGGCTCGGAGTGGCAGATCACCACCGGCGCGGTCACGGAATCCGGGGAGCTGGCCGGGGACGCCGGCGAGACAGCCGGATACGCCTGCATGGACGAGGGCTACCGGGACGACCGCGTCGGCTTCGACGCCGACGCCTTCTACTCCTGCCTGAAGGACGAGGGCTACACCGACATCTGGGTCGCCTTCCACAACGAGAGCGACCGCTGGCCGCTCCAGTTCGTGGAGTCCGGCCTCTGGCTCGCCGTCGCCGTCGCCGCGGTCGTCCTCTCCTACCGCCTCCTCCGCCGCCGCACGGCCGCCTGACGCGATGCCCCGCCCCTCCGACCCACCGGGAGCCTCCCGCATGACCACCACCCTCACCCCACCCGCGCCACCCCGGCGCGACGCCACCGCCCCGGCGAAGGCACCCGGCGGCCTGGCACGCACCGTGCTCCGCCTCCACCGGTGGGCCCTGTGGCTGTGGATCGCCTACGTCGCCCTCGGGACCGGGCTGCTGCTCGCGGCCTGGGCGACCATGGGCGACAACGCCCAGGCGCTGCTGGCGGCCTGCGAGACCGGGAGCGGTCCCTCCCCCCGCTGCCCGAAGGAGCTGGAGGACGTCTGGACGGTCTACGACCTCCTGCTGCGCCTCGGGCTCTACGCCATCCTCGCCGCCCCCTTCCTGGTCGGCGCCTGGGCGTCCGCCGCGCTGACCGCCAAGGAACTCGAGACCGGCACCGCGGAACTGGCCTGGACCCAGTCGGTGTCGCCCACCCGCTGGCTCACCGCCAAGCTGGCGCTCCCGGCCGTGGCCACGTCGGCGGGCGTGGCCCTGCTGCTCGCCGTCTACCGGCCCGCCCACACCGCGGGCGCCGACGTCCGGCACGTCTTCCGGTACGGAGCGTCGCCGCACTGGTGGGGCGAGGACTTCTTCACCGCGATGGGCGTCGTGGCCGTGCCCCGGGTGCTGTGCGCGGTGGCCGTCGGCGTCCTGGCCGGTCTCCTGCTGAAGCGGACCTTGGCCTCCCTCGGCACCGGACTGCTGGTGCTGGCCGCGGGCGCCCTCAAGTTCTCGGTGGGCCGCCACCAGCTCTGGCCGGCCGAGGTCCGCCACGGCTACACGCCCGACGCGCCCCTCCCCCACTGGCAGGAGTCCGCCGGCGAGTGGCCGCTGGACAGCGGCGCGGTGACCGGGTCGGGCCGGCACGTCCCCTACGACTACGGCTGCCTGGACGCCGTCACCGGCGACGACGGCCGGCCCGGCACCGCCGGCGACTTCTACGCCTGCCTCGAGGACAAGGGCTACACCGACGTCTGGGCGAGCTACCACCCCGAGAGCCACCTCTGGCCGCTCCAGCTCGTGGAGTCCGGTATCTGGCTCGCCGTAGCCCTCGCCGCGATCGTCCTCTCCTACCTCCTCCTCCGCCGCCGCACGGCCTGACCACTCCTCCCCGGCACCTCAAGGAGCTCGCCCGCATGACCATCACCCAGGCCCCGCCGATCGCGGCGCCCCCGCCCGCAACAGGTCCCGACGCCCCGCCGGGGCGGGCTCCGGGCGGTCCCGTCCGTGCCGTCCTCCGCCTCCACCGCTGGGCGATGTGGCTGTGGGCCGCCTACGTGGCCGTGGGTGCGGGGCTGCTGCTGTGGGCGTGGGGACCGGCGGCGAACGAACTGGGGTCGGTCCTGGCCGGCTGCGGGGCCGCCCCGTCCCCGGGGGCCGGCACCTGTGCGCTCGCGCCCCAGCTCGCCGCTCTCGACGATTACGAGGCATGGGTACGCCTCGGCTCCTACTCCATCCTCTTCGCCCCGGTGCTCGTCGGCACCTGGGCGGCGGCCTCACTGACCGCCCGTGAGATGGAGACCGGCACGGCCCACCTCGTCTGGACCCAGTCCCTCTCCCCCGCCCGCTGGCTCACCGTCAAGCTGTCGCTCCCGGCGGTGGCCGTCACCGCGGGCATGGCACTGCTGCTGGCGCTCTACCGGCTGGCCACCCTCGAGGGGGTCGCTCCGCGCCGGCAGATCAACGGCGCCACCCTGTCCCCCTGGGGCGAGGACTTCTTCACCGGCATGGGCGTCGTCATGGTGCCCCGGGTGCTCTGCGCGGTGGCCCTCGGGGTCCTGCTGGGGCTGCTGATCCGGCGGACCCTCGCCTCGCTCGGCACCGGCCTGGCGCTCATGTCCGCGGGCACCCTCGCCTTCCACCTCGGCCGCCACCTGCTCTGGCCCGCCGACGTCCGGTACGGCTACGTGGCGGGCGAGCCCTCGCCCCGGTGGAACACGGCGGACGACGAGTGGCCGGTGGACAGCGGCGCCCTGACCGGGTCCGGTGAGCCGGTCGGCTACTCCTACGACTGTCTGGACGCCGTCCGCCCCGAGGACGGCCCGCCCGGCACCGCCGACGACTTCTACGCCTGCCTGGAGAAGAGCGGGCTCACCGACGTCTGGGCGAGCTACCACCCCGAGAGCCACTTCTGGCCGCTCCAGCTCGTGGAGTCCGGTATCTGGCTCGCCGTAGCCCTCGCCACGGTCATCCTGTCGTACCGGATCCTCCGGCTCCGTACGGCCTGACGCCTGGCAGCCAACTGCCCGTAACCCGGCATTCAGGCTCGCTTGGGACCCTTCCCGGGTGGTGAAACCTCCCTCCGACGCCGGGTCACCGCCCCCCGAGGCCGCTTCCTCGGGGGGCGACGACGCGCGCGCCCGGTCCGCGAAGTCGCGCAAAGGCGGCGTGAGCAGGCGGAATGCTCACCTCCGCGTGCTTCCGCGCGCCCGGTCCGACATGCCGTACGGCAACGCCGCGCGGAACAATGGGAACATGAGCGAGCCCAGTGCCCAGGACCCCAGCATTCAGGACCGTAACGCCCAGGATCCCGCCTCCCCGCTGCCCTCGCGGACAGCGGTGGGGCTGATACCGGCGGGCCACGAACCCGAGCCCCCGCAGCCCCGGCCCGCCGAGGAGCCGGGCGAGGGTCCGGACTTCGACGGTTACCAGGAGATCCGCCAGGACGACGGGCCGCTCCCCGAGGGCCGCTTCCTGGACCGCGAACGCAGCTGGCTCGCCTTCAACGAGCGGGTCCTCGAGCTCGCCGAGGACCCGAACACCCCGCTGCTGGAGCGCGCCAACTTCCTCGCGATCTTCGCCAGCAACCTGGACGAGTTCTTCATGGTCCGCGTCGCCGGCCTGAAGCGGCGGATCGCCACCGGCGTCGCCCAGCGCTCCGCCTCCGGGCTGCAGCCCCGCGAGGTGCTGGAGATGATCTGGGGCCGCTCCCGTGAGCTCATGGCCCGGCACGCCGCCTGCTTCCACGAGGACGTCGCCCCCGCCCTCGCGGAGGAGGGCATCCACGTCGTGCGCTGGCACGAGCTGACCGAGAAGGAACAGGCGCGGCTCTTCACGCTCTTCCGTTCCAAGATCTTCCCGGTCCTCACGCCGCTCGCCGTGGACCCGGCGCACCCGTTCCCCTACATCTCCGGCCTCTCGCTCAACCTGGCCGTCGTGGTCCGCAACCCGGTCTCCGGCCACCGGCACTTCGCCCGGGTCAAGGTGCCGCCGTCCCTCTCCCGCTTCCTGGAGGCCTCCCCGGAGCGCTACGTCCCCATCGAGGACGTCATCGCTGCGCATCTGGAGGAGCTGTTCCCGGGCATGGAGGTGATCCAGCACCACGCCTTCCGGATCACCCGCAACGAGGACCTCGAGGTCGAGGAGGACGACACCGAGAACCTCCTCAAGGCCCTGGAGAAGGAGCTCATGCGGCGCCGCTTCGGCCCGCCGGTGCGCCTGGAGGTCGAGGAGTCCATCGACCGGCACGTCCTGGACCTGCTGGTGCGCGAGCTGAAGATCACCGAGGCGGAGGTGTACCCGCTGCCCGGCCCGCTGGACCTGACCGGCCTGTTCGGCATCGCCGGCCTGGACCGCCCCGAGCTCAAGTACCGCAAGTTCATCGCCGGCACCCACCGCGACCTCGCCGAGGTGGAGTCCGCCTCCGCGCCGGACATCTTCGGCGCGCTGCGCGAGCGGGACGTGCTGCTGCACCACCCCTACGACTCCTTCTCGACCTCCGTCCAGACCTTCCTGGAGCAGGCCGCCGCCGACCCGGACGTGCTGGCGATCAAGCAGACGCTCTACCGCACCTCCGGCGACTCCCCGATCGTCGACGCGCTCATAGACGCCGCCGAGGCGGGCAAGCAGGTCCTGGTGCTCGTCGAGATCAAGGCCCGCTTCGACGAGCAGGCCAACATCAAGTGGGCCCGCAAGCTGGAGGAGTCCGGCTGCCACGTCGTCTACGGCCTGGTCGGGCTGAAGACGCACTGCAAGCTGTCGCTGGTGGTCCGCCAGGAGGGCGACACCCTGCGCCGCTACTCGCACGTCGGCACCGGCAACTACCACCCGAAGACGGCCCGCCTCTACGAGGACCTCGGCCTGCTCACCGCCGACCAGCAGGTCGGCGCGGACCTGTCCGACCTGTTCAACCGGCTCTCCGGCTACTCCCGCCGGGAGACCTACCGCCGGCTGCTGGTCGCGCCCAAGTCCCTGCGCGACGGGCTGGTCTCCCGGATCGGCAAGGAGATCCGCCACCACCGGGCCGGCCGGCCCGCCTCCGTGCGGATCAAGGTCAACTCGATGGTGGACGAGGCGGTCATCGACGCCTGCTACCGCGCCTCCCAGGCCGGCGTGCCGGTGGACATCTGGGTCCGCGGCATCTGTGCCGTACGGCCCGGCGTGCCGGGGCTCTCGGAGAACATCCGGGTCCGGTCGGTCCTCGGCCGGTTCCTGGAGCACTCCCGGATCTTCGCCTTCGCCAACGGCGGCGAGCCCGAGGTGTGGTTCGGCAGCGCCGACATGATGCACCGCAACCTCGACCGGCGCATCGAGGCGCTGGTCCGGGTCACCGACCCGACCCACCGGGCCACCCTCGACCGGTTCCTGGAGACCGGCATGTCCGACTCCACCTCGTCCTGGCACCTCGGCCCGGACGGCGAGTGGACACGGCACGCCACGGATCCGGACGGGCGCCCGTTGCCGCATGTCCAGGAGATGCTCATCGACGCCCGGAGGCGCCGGCGTGGCCCAGCAACACCCTGACAGTGACGTCCCCGTGCTCTCGGCCTATCTGCGCGGGCAGGCCACGGAGTTCCTGCGGGCGCTGAGGGCCGCCGCCTCGGGCGGGGACGCGGACTCCGCGCCCGCCCTGCGGAGGGCGTCGCGCCGCATCGGGGCGACACTGCACACCTTCCACGCCGCGCTGGACCCGGCCTGGTCGGCGGCCTTACGGCGTGAGCTGGCCTGGTTCTCGGGCGTCCTCGCCCAGGAGCGGCTGCACGCCGCCACCCTGCGGCGCCTCCAGGCGGCGCTGCACGAACCGCAGGGGGACCTCGGCGCCGCCAAGGCGGCCGCGCTGCTCGAGCGGCGGCTCACGCTGGCCCGGGGCCGGGCGCACTCCGCGGTGCTCGAGGCGCTGGGGTCGGCGCGGTTCCACGCGCTGGCCGACGCGGTGGCCCTGCTGGCGGGCGAGGTCCCGCTGCGCGGCGGCGGACGGGACGTCGACCTGGCCCAGGCGGCGCTGCGGGGGCACGCCGGCACCGCGGAGCGGCGGCTCGCCGAGGCCGTCGCCGCGCTGCCCTGCGACCTCCTCGACGGGGAGGGCGACGTCGGCGGCCCGTGCCCGGGCTACCCGGGGGACCGCCCCGGCGACGGGGACACCGCCTGGCACCAGGTGCGGTCGCTGCTGCGGCTGCACCGGTACGCGCTGGAGGTCCTCTCCGAGCCGGTGCCGCGGCGGCTGGTGGGCGCGGCGCGGGCGCTGGACCGGCACCGGGACGCCGCCGAGGCCGCCTCGGTCGCCGCCGCGGCCGCGCGCACGCCGCGGATCGCCCCCGCGACGGCGTACGCCCTGGGCAACCTCCACGCCCACCAGCGGCACGAGGTGCTCGCCGCGCGCCGCGCCTTCCACCGGACCTGGCAGTCCGCCTCCCGCGACACGGTGACCGTGCGATGACCCACTCCGCCCGAAGCACCGACAGCTCCTGCGGCCCGATCCGGGCGGCGGGCTGCGTCCTCTACCGCCGTACGCCGGCCGGTCTCGAGGTCTGCCTCGTCCACCGGCCCAAGTACGACGACTGGTCCTTCCCCAAGGGGAAGCTGGACCCCGGGGAGAGCCCGGAGGAGGCCGCGGTGCGGGAGGTCGCGGAGGAGACGGGGCACCGGGTCCGGCTGGGGCCGCGGCTGCCCACCGTCCACTACACGGTCGGGGGCCGGCCCAAGCGGGTCGACTACTGGGCCGCCGAGGCGGCCTCCCCCGACGCCTTCACCCCCACCCGCGAGATCGACGCCCTCGCCTGGCACCCCGCCCCCACCGCCCACCCCCACCTCACCCACCCCCACGACCACGCCCTCCTCACCACCTTCCTCACCCTCCCCCTCTGACCCCGCACGCGCCGTAGCCGCCCCCTGCGGGCGCTCGCCGCGGCTCGCTCGACCGGTCCTCGGTCCCTCCGGGAAGGGAACGGGCCGGGGGAGACGACGGTGCTGTCCACCCAGGCCGCGCCCGCGCCGCGGTACGGGTCACGTACGTACGGCCCCACCAGGTTCGGCCGTGGTGGGCTCGGCCGTGGTCGGCTCGGCCGTGGTGGTGCGGGCCGCTCCCCGCGGATAAGGCACCGCCCGCGCCGCAGCGCGCCCCCCTGGTGCCCCGCACGCCCTCCACCTGGCCAAAGGCAGGCCCCGCCGCCACCGAGGGCCCGGCACAGGCACGCCCCGCCCCCGCAAGGCCCCCGCCGCGCGGGCGAACCCCCGCGCGCCCCCACGCAGGGGCCCCCGCCCCAGGTGCGGCCCCGGCGGTGAGGGGTACGCGGCGTGCGGGACGGGTGATGTCAACCGGAGGGCGGCTCACCGCACCGTCCCCGCGGATTCACCCCCCGTTCACCCTCCCCCGTCGGCCCCGTCACCTCCCCGGCCTAATTTCGGCCTCGACAGCGGGAAAACCGTCGCAAAGACAGCCTCCCGCCACCGACACTTCGCACGCCGCCAGCGGACCTGATCCACCCGGCGGCTCCCGGAAGGAACACACGAAAAGTGACGCTTCAGCGCAAGACCCGGCGCCAGACCCGGCGGGCCCTGACCCTCGGCGCTCTCGCCGTCTCCGGCGCCCTGGCCCTCACGGCGTGCGGCTCGGACGCGACCTCCGAGGGCGACTCGACCGGTGGCACCGCCGCCGCCCAGACCGGGAAGATCGACTGCGGCGACGCCCAGGGCCAGCTGCTGGCCGACGGCTCCTCCGCCCAGAAGAACGCGATCGACGCCTGGGTGAAGCAGTTCACCGCCGCCTGCAAGGGCCTGCAGATCAACTACAAGGGCTCCGGCTCCGGCGCGGGCATCACCGCGTTCACCCAGGGCCAGGTCGCCTTCGCCGGCTCCGACTCCGCGCTGAAGCCGGAGGAGATCGCCGAGTCCAAGAAGATCTGCAAGGACGGCCAGGCGATCGACCTCCCGATGGTCGGCGGCCCGATCGCGGTCTCCTACAACCTCCCCGGCGTGGACAACCTGGTCCTGGACGCCCCGACCCTGGCGAAGATCTTCGACTCGAAGATCACCACCTGGGACGACGCCGCCATCAAGAAGCTGAACCCCGACGCGGACCTGCCGTCCACCAAGATCCAGGCGTTCCACCGCTCGGACGAGTCCGGCACCACGGACAACTTCACCAAGTACCTGATCGCCGCGGCCCCCGACGACTGGAAGTACGAGGGCGGCAAGTCCTGGCAGGCCAAGGGCGGCCAGGCGGCCTCCGGCTCCAGCGGTGTGGCCCAGCAGGTCAAGCAGACCGAGGGCGCCATCGGCTACATGGAGCTCTCCTACGCCAAGGACAGCACCACCGTGTCCATCGACACCGGTGCCGCCGCCCCGGTCCCCGCGACCGTGGACAACGCCTCCAACGCCATCGCCGACGCCAAGATCGTGGGCACCGGCAAGGACCTGGCGCTGGAGCTGAACTACGGCACCACCGCCGACAACGCCTACCCGATCGTCCTGGTCACCTACGAGATCGTCTGCGACAAGGGCAACAAGCCCGAGACGCTCCCGGCGACCAAGGCCTTCCTGAACTACGTCGCCAGCGAGGACGGCCAGGCGCTGCTCGCCGACGCCGGCTACGCCCCGATCCCCGACGAGATCATCGGCAAGGTCCGCGAGACCATCAACGGCCTCGCCTGATCCACGAGCCCGGCCCCCGGCCGGGCTCCGTCCGGTGCACCGCCGCCAGGGAGCCGCCGGCCCGCCCAGCCCCGTCCGGGCGGGCCCCGGCCCCGCAGACCGGAGATCCTGATGGACATATCTACACAGAAGTCACAGACAGACAACGACAGCGCGCCTCCCGCGGGCGCGGCCCCCGGCACGCCCCGGTCCTCCGCCCCGGAGCCGGAGCAGGGGAAGAGCACGGGCCGCAAGACCTCCGAGCCCCGCGCCCCCCGCCCGGCGACCCGCCGCGGCGACCAGATCTTCCTCGGCCTCTCGCGAGGTTCCGGCATCCTGCTGCTGGCCGTCATGGCCGCCATCGCGGTGTTCCTCAGCTACCGCGCGGCGCTGGCGATCAGCAAGGACGAGGGGAACTTCCTCACCACCTTCGAGTGGAACCCGAACAGCACCGAGCCGGTCTTCGGCATCGCGGTGCTGGCCTTCGGCACCGTCGTGTCGTCGGTCATCGCCATGTTCATCGCGGTCCCGATCGCGGTGGCCATCGCGCTCTTCCTGACCCACTACGCCCCGCGGAAGCTGAGCGGCACCATCGCCTACGTGGTGGACCTGCTCGCGGCCGTGCCGTCGATCGTCTACGGCCTGTGGGGCGCGCTGGTGCTCGTCCCGCACATGAACGGCCTGTTCAGCTGGCTCGACGAGTACCTGGGCTGGACCAAGATCTTCGAGTGGCAGGGCGGCGCCCCGCGCTCCATGCTCACCGTCGGCATCCTGCTGGCGATCATGATTCTTCCGGTCATCACCAACGTGAGCCGTGAGGTCTTCCGCCAGGTGCCCAAGGCGCACGAGGAGGCCGCCCTGGCCCTCGGCGCCACCCGCTGGGAGGTCATCCGCATGTCGGTCCTCCCCTTCGGCCGCTCCGGCGTGATCTCCGCCTCGATGCTCGGCCTCGGCCGCGCGCTCGGCGAGACCATGGCCGTGGCCACCGTCCTGTCGCCCACCTTCGACATCCAGGCGAGCCTCCTGGACCCGGGCGGCGGCACCTTCGCCCAGAACATCGCCAGCAAGTTCGGCGAGGCGAACGAGCAGGGCCGTGACGCGCTGATCGCCTCCGGTCTCGTCCTCTTCGTCATCACCCTGCTGGTCAACGGCGCCGCGCGCATGATCATCGCCCGCCGCAAGGAGTACTCGGGGGCCAACGCATGAGCACCACGTCCGCCGTCGTCAAGCCCGTCTCCCTGCAGGGCGCCCGGCTCCCGAAGTGGGCCCCGTGGGGCGTGGCCGCCGCCGCGATCGCCGTGGCCGTCGCCATCGGCCTGGGGGCCGGCCTGCACAGCCGCGTCCAGTGGGGCCTGATGGCCGCCATCCTGTTCGTCCTGGGCACCTACGCGCTCTCCGCCAAGGTCGAGGGGCGCCGCCAGGCCAAGGACCGCGTCGCCACCAGCCTCGTCTGGGTCGCCTTCCTGCTCGCCGTGGTGCCGCTGCTCTCCCTGGTCTGGGAGACCGTGGTGCGCGGTGTGAAGGTCCTCGACGGGTACTTCCTGACCCACTCCATGGGCACCGTCGCCGACGCCGAGCCCGGCGGCGGCATCTACCACGCGATCCTGGGCACCGCGCAGCAGGTCGGCCTCGCCACCCTGATCGCCGCCCCGATCGGCGTCCTCACCGCCATCTACCTGGTCGAGTACGGCCGGGGCTCGCTGGCCCGGGCCGTCACCTTCTTCGTCGACGTGATGACGGGCATCCCGTCCATCGTGGCCGGTCTGTTCATCCTCAGCCTGATGCTGATGTTCGACCTGCAGCCCTTCGGCTTCGCCGGCTCGCTGGCGCTGGCCATCCTGATGCTGCCGGTCGTCGTCCGCTCCACGGAGGAGATGCTCAAGCTGGTACCGAACGAACTGCGCGAGGCGTCCCTCGCCCTGGGCGTGCCCCGGTGGCGGACCATCCTGAAGGTCGTCCTGCCCACCGCGGTCGGCGGCATCACCACCGGTGTGATGCTCGCGATCGCCCGCATCGCGGGCGAGAGCGCGCCGGTCCTGCTGCTGGTCTTCGGCAACCCCTTCATCAACGCCAACCCCTTCGAGGGCGCGCAGGCGTCGCTGCCGCTGTACATCTACCAGCAGTACGTGAACAGCGCCGGCTCGTCGGCGGCCTACGACCGCGCATGGGCGGCGGCGCTGACGCTGATCGCCTTCGTGATGATCCTCAACCTGGTGGCCCGCGGCATCGCCCGCTGGAAGACGCCCCGCTGAACCCCCTGGAAGTGACTCAAATGGCCAAGCGAATCGACGTCAGCGGCCTCTCCGCCTTCTACGGCGCCCACAAGGCCATCGAGGACATCTCGATGACCATCGAGCCCCGCTCGGTGACGGCCTTCATCGGCCCCTCCGGCTGCGGCAAGTCCACGTTCCTGCGCACCCTGAACCGGATGCACGAGGTCGTCCCCGGCGGCCGCGTCGAGGGCAAGGTGATGCTGGACGACGAGGACCTGTACGGCCCCGGCATCGACCCCGTGTCGGTGCGCCGGGAGGTCGGCATGGTCTTCCAGCGCCCCAACCCGTTCCCCACCATGTCGATCTACGACAACGTGGCGGCCGGCCTGCGCCTGAACGGCAGCTACAAGAAGTCCGAGCTCGACGGCATCGTCGAGCAGTCCCTGCGCGGCGCCAACCTCTGGAACGAGGTCAAGGACCGGCTGAACAAGCCCGGCTCCGGCCTCTCCGGCGGCCAGCAGCAGCGCCTGTGCATCGCGCGGGCGATCGCCGTGCAGCCCAAGGTCCTGCTCATGGACGAGCCCTGCTCGGCCCTGGACCCGATCTCCACCCTGGCGATCGAGGACCTGATCGGCGAGCTCAAGGAGCAGTACACGATCGTCATCGTCACCCACAACATGCAGCAGGCCGCCCGCGTCTCCGACCGCACGGCGTTCTTCAACCTCGCGGCGATCGGCCAGCCCGGCAAGCTCATCGAGATCGACGACACCGAGCGGATCTTCTCCAACCCGTCGGTCAAGGACACCGAGGACTACATCTCCGGCCGCTTCGGCTGAGCCCACGGGCTCACGGAGCGGATCGAGCTCCTCGCGGTGCTGCATGGCGGTGCCACCGCGAGGCCGGGGCCCGCGCCACACCGGCGCGGGCCCCTTCATCCGCGCGTCCGGGCCCATGGCGTCCGGGCACATGGCGTTCCAGCACATGGCGTTCAGGCACATGGCGTGCGTGCCCATGGCGTCTGGGCCCACCGGACTAGCCCGTCCGTGCCATGCGCTCGGGGCCGTCGCCTCCTTACTCTGGAAAGCCCGTACGGGCACCGGCAGAAGGAGGGTGATCAGCGTGGCTCCGCTCGGCGCACCGGGACAGGTCCAGGACCACATCGCTCTGGCCGAGATAGAGCTCTGCGGCGACCTGATGATCGCCGCGTCCTCGGCCAACGCCGACCGGCTCAGTCTGGCGAGCATCGACGAGATCCTCCGCGTCCGGGAGGACCGCCGCCTTCCCCGCTGACGGGCCGGTGGTCAGAGGCCTGGTGGTCAGGTCCGCAGCATCCGGGCGATGGCCTTGGTGGCCTCCTCGACCTTGGCGTCGATCTCGTCGCCGCCCTTGACCGCGGCGTCGGCGACGCAGTGCCGCAGGTGCTCCTCCAGCAGCTGCAGCGCGAACGACTGCAGCCCCTTGGTGGAGGCGGACACCTGCGTGAGTATGTCGATGCAGTAGACGTCCTCCTCGACCATGCGCTGCAGCCCGCGGATCTGTCCCTCGATCCGCCGCAGTCGCTTGAGGTGGTCCGCCTTGTGCCCGTGGTAGCCGTAGTGGTGCCCGTGCTCCTGGTCCTCGGCGGGGGCTCCCCCGGCCGCTTCGACCTCCGGCGTCGTCGCCATGTCCGGCAGCCCTCCTCGCCCTCGTGTGTCACGTTCGTCACCGTCCGGGCCCCCGGGGCCCGACCCAGATGCATACCCCTGGCGGGTATATGGTACTCGCGTTCGGTGGGTAGATGGGGTTACGGCCGCCACGGAGCGGATGGGCGACACCGGCTCTCGCTCAGCCCGCCCCATTAGCAGCCGCCCCCCGTTGGGCCTAGCATCACCCTGACCGATTCGAAGAGCCTCCGAGGACCCCACGTGCGCTTTCGTCTGACCCCGAGGGAGACGAGCTTCTACGACATGTTCTCCGCCTCCGCGGACAACATCGTCACGGGCTCCAAGCTCCTGCTGGAACTGCTCGGTGCGGAGCCGTCCGCGCGGGGCGAGATCGCCGAGCGGATGCGGGCCGCGGAACACGCGGGCGACGACGCCACCCACGCGATCTTCCACCAGCTGAACTCGTCCTTCATCACGCCGTTCGACCGCGAGGACATCTACTCCCTCGCCGGCTCGCTCGACGACATCATGGACTTCATGGAGGAGGCCGTCGACCTGGTCGTCCTCTACAACATCGAGGAGCTCCCCAAGGGCGTCGAGCAGCAGATCGAGGTGCTGGCCCGGGCGGCGGAACTGACCGCCGAGGCCATGCCCAACCTGCGCACCATGTCGAACCTCACCGAGTACTGGATCGAGGTCAACCGCCTCGAGAACCAGGCGGACCAGATCCACCGCAAGCTGCTCGCCCAGCTCTTCAACGGCAAGTACGACGCCATCGAGGTGCTCAAGCTGAAGCAGGTCGTGGACGTCCTCGAGGAGGCGGCCGACGCCTTCGAACACGTGGCCAACACGGTGGAGACGATCTCGGTCAAGGAGTCCTGAGCCCTGACATGGACACCTTTGCTCTGATCGTGACGGTCGGCGTCGCGCTCTTCTTCACGTACACCAACGGCTTCCACGACTCCGCCAACGCGATCGCCACCTCGGTCTCCACCCGCGCGCTGACCCCCCGGGCCGCGCTGGCGATGGCCGCGGTGATGAACCTGATCGGCGCCTTCATGGGCTCCGGCGTCGCCAAGACCGTCAGTGAGGGTCTGATCGAGACACCCGAGGGCTCCAAGGGCATGGGCATCCTGTTCGCGGCGCTGGTCGGCGCGATCGCCTGGAACCTCCTGACCTGGTACTTCGGCCTGCCCTCGTCCTCCTCGCACGCCCTGTTCGGCGGCATGGTCGGCGCGGCCCTGGCCGGTGGGATCACCGTCTTCTGGGACGGCGTCTTCACCAAGATCGTCCTGCCGATGTTCATCTCGCCCGTGGTGGGCCTGATCGCCGGCTACCTGGTGATGACGGCCATCATGTGGATCTTCCGCCGGGCCAACCCGTCCAAGGCCAAGCGCGGCTTCCGCATCGCCCAGACGGTCTCCGCGGCCGGCATGGCGCTGGGCCACGGCCTCCAGGACGCGCAGAAGACCATGGGCATCGTGGTGATGGCCCTGGTCATCGCCGACGTCGAGGAGTACGGCGACGCGATCCCGGTGTGGGTCAAGGTCCTGTGCGCCCTGATGCTCTCGGCGGGCACCTACGCGGGCGGCTGGCGCATCATGCGCACCCTGGGCCGCAAGATCATCGAGCTGGACCCGCCGCAGGGCTTCGCCGCCGAGACCACCGGCGCGTCGATCATGTTCGTGACCGCCTTCATCTTCAAGGCGCCCATCTCCACCACCCACGTGATCACCTCCGCGATCATGGGCGTCGGCGCCACCAAGCGCCTCAACGCCGTGCGCTGGGGCGTCGCCAAGAACATCGTTCTGGGCTGGTTCATCACCATGCCGGCCGCCGCCGCGGTGGCCGCGGCCTGCTACGGCGTGGTCCACCTGGTGGCCCTGCTCTAGGCCCAGGACGCGGGCGGCGCCACCGGACCGGCCGCGGCCCGGACCGCCCACGACCCGGGCCGCACCGCCCCCGACCCGTACGACGGCCCCGCGCCGCCCCCGCACAGGGGCGTGACCGGGGCCGTCGGGCCGTGCGGGTTCCGGCCGGTCAGTGCGGGTCCCGGCCGGTCACTGCGGGGCGATCCGCCCCGCGAAGATGTCCGCCGCCGCCGGCAGCCGCACGTCCACCGGCGCCCCGAAGTCGTACAGCGTCATCGTGGACGTGACGACCACCGTCCGCCGTGCCTCGTTGAGGAAGCTGAACTCCTGGCGGACCTTCCGGATCCGGCCCTCGCCGTCCAGGTACACGTCGAACGGCACCTCGGCGCTGGCGAACCCTTTCGCCGCCGCCCGCAGGCCCTGCCGCCACCCGGCCCGGGCCCGTGCCGCCGCGTCCCCGAGGTGGGCCACCCCCTCGTACCGGCGCACCTGGGTGCCCGCGAAGTCGACCGTCCCCCGGTACTCGGCCCGCCGCGTGCCGCGCAGCAGCTCCGCCGCCGCCAGCGGGTCCGTCGCGCCGCCGGTCACCAGGTTGCCGTCGGCCGACTCCCCGGCGTCGACCCGCACCCACTTGTCCTCGGGGACGCCCTCGCCGCGGTTCTTCAGGAACACCGCCCCGGGCGTCAGCAGCTCGGTGATCGGCCGCCGCAGCGCCCGCCCGGCCGGTTCCTCGGGCAGCGTCACCCGCAGCCGGCCCCGCTGCCGCCGGTAGTCGTAGACGCCCTCACCGCGGATCACGATCCGGGTCCCGCCCGTGGCCATCGCCATCGAGGTGCTGGCCCGCGACGTGCCCGCCACCGCCAGCCGGCCCGCCGCCTCCCGCACCAGTTCCTCGGCGCCGTCCCCGCCGCCACCGGGCCGGTCGTCCGCGAGGGCACCGCCGGAGCAGCCGACGGCGCCGGCCATCACGGCGGTCGCCGTGGCCGCCACCGCAGCGCGCCCACCGGTGCGCCGCATCCGCCGCCACCGTTCCATCGCCTGCACCCCCATGCCGGTTCGTCCGCCCACGGGCCTTGCCGTTCCGGTTAACGACGGGTAGCACCCCCCGTCACGCACCGGCCGCCCGGTTTCCCCACATGGACGGGGCCCGTACCTCCAGGAGGTACGGGCCCCGTCGACGTGCGGCGCGTCCGGTCAGGCGGCGAGGTCTCGCGCTCCCCCGCGCCCGGCGGGGCGCTCCCCGGCGGCCGGCGCGGCCGTCCGGGCGGCCGCGCCGTCCTCGCGGGCGACGTCGCCCAGCAGCAGCCATCCGATGCCCGGCACCCGGCCGAGCCAGCCCACCAGCGGCGTCAGCGCCGCCATCGCGACCGGCGAGAGCAGCAGCGCCACGGCGGTGCCCAGCGCGAAGCCGCCCGCGACGTCCGTCGGGTAGTGGACGCCCATGTAGACCCGCGACACACCGGCGAGGAAGGCCAGCACGATCGCCAGCACACCGAACTTCCGGTGCGCGAGGAAGAGCGCGACCGCCATGGCCATGGCCAGCGTGGCGTGGTCGCTCACGAAGGAGTAGTCCTCCTTGCCCTCCACCAGGACCTCGAGCCCCTGGTGGGTCAGGAAGGGTCTGGGCCGCTCCACGAAGCCGCGGATGGGTATGTTCACGATCACGGCCAGCAGCGCGGCCACCGGCATCCACGCGATCGCCGCCACCGAGGCGACGACCGACTCCCGGTCCGCGAGACCCCGCTGCCCGAGCCGCCGCACGCGGATCAGGCACCACAGGCCCATCACCACGATGGCGAGCGGAAGCCCGTACTCCCCCACGTACTCCATGGTCCGGTCGAACCAGGTGGGAGCCGCCTCGGCCAGGCCGTTGATCTCGAAGAGCAGGCCGACATCGGGATTCGACCCTGATTCGGCGAGTCCAGCCATGGTGCAGTCGGCCCCTTCATCTGTGCCTTACGGCGGTGTCGTCATGCCTTCCGGCGCGTACACGCGTCCCTCGCGCGCACGCGCCGCTGTTCCACCCCCGTGGTACGGCTGCGGGTCCCGTAACGATCCCCGCATCAGCAGGAACGCACGAACCTCGTTCAAGGGTTCCATTTCCCGGCCGAAGATCACCGAGACGTTACCCAAGAGCAACGCGTCCGTGCAGCTCAGACCGAAACTTCACGCGGCACACACGGACCGCCGCGTCCCCCACACGATCCCTCCGCGCTTCACACCGCGTTCGGCAGTGCCGCGGCGGCCTCGGCGGTGACCCGGGTCGCCCCGAAGTACTTCCGGGTGTCGATCGGGTCGAAGCGGATCACCGCACCGGTGTACGGCGCGTCGATCATGTACCCGCCACCAACGTAGATCCCTACGTGGTCAATGGCCCTGGAATCAGTAGGGTCGTCCGAAAAGAATACGAGATCGCCCGGTAGAAGTTCATCCCGTGACGGATGCGGACCGGCGTTGTACTGATCGTTGGCGACCCGCGGCAGCTGGATCCCGACGCTCGCGTACGCCGCCTTGGTCAGGCCGGAGCAGTCGAAACGGCCGCCCTGGTCCGCGGTGCCGTTGCCGCCCCACAGATAGGGCGTGCCCAGCTTGTCCTGCGCGTACATGATCGCCCCGGCCGCCTGGCGGCTCGGCGCGAGCCGGGCCTTGGGCCGGGCGAACGACTTCTCCAGCGCCCGGATCCGCTGCACGTAGTTCTGCGTCTCGGTGATCGCCGGGACGCCGCCGGAGCTGATCACCCGGTACGCGCCGGCGTTGTAGGCGGCCAGCATGTTGTCGGTCCGGTCCCCGGGCACGTCCTCGACGTACTTGGCCAGCTCGCAGTCGTAGGACGCCGCCGACGGGATGGCGTCCTTGGGGTCCCAGATGTCCCGGTCGCCGTCGCCGTCGCCGTCGATGCCGTGGGTGGCCCAGGTGCTGGGGATGAACTGCGCGATGCCCCGGGCGTCGGCGTGGCTCACCACGTCGGCGTCCCAGCCGCTCTCCTGGTACAGCTGGGCGGCCAGCAGGGCGGGGTTGATTTCCGGACAGAGATTGCCCCAGGTCCGCACCAGCTCCTCGTACGCCGCCGGAACCGACCCCTCCACGACGTCCACGGCGCCCTGGGTGGCACTTCTCACCAGGTTCCCGGCGACCACGTACACGCCGACCACCAGCACCATGACGAAGCCCATGACGGTCCCGACGACCGCCGCTCCGGTCAGCCACGCCTTCCGCACGTCCTCAGCCCTCCCCCACCGGGTGACCCGGCCGTCGCCGGACCGGTCCTTCTCCTCCGCACGGCCCTGCCCGCCTACTCCGCGACGGTGAAGCCGTCGCAGGCGATGCTCCGATACTCCGTGGGACTCTCCACATGCACGAACCGGACCGTCCAGTCCCCCGGATCCTCCGCCAACGGCAGGGCGTCCTCACGCTTCTCGCCCTCGACGTGGGCGGCGAAGTCGTCCGGGTAGGTGAACTCGACCCAGTCGGGACTCTTCAGCTGGTCGTAGCCCGCGAGAAGGTTCACCGGTTCCGTGGTGAACCCCAGCGCCTTGTTCTCCGTCAGGCCGATGCCGTTCTTCTCGGCCTCGGCCGCCGGGAACTCGTGCGGAGGCTTCACGACTGCCGCCACGTAGTAGGTGTCGCCGGACGAGGGTTCGGCGTATTTCAGCCGCATCGCCACCGTGAGCTTGCCGGAGGAGATCTCCGCCGGGTCCGACGGCACTCCGTACTGGAAGTCCTTGTTCGCCTCCTCGGCGGGGAGGTTGCAGCTGCCGTCCGCCCACCCGTCACCGGCGTCGGAGAACCAGTAGTTCAGGTCGGGTCCGGTCGCCTCGATGTACGACGGCGGGCGCGGGCCCGACCCGCCGCCCTTCGCGTCCTCGCCCGCCGGGGCCTTGGTGGCCCCGCCCGTGGGGGCCGCGGAAGCCGCCGCCCGTTCCTTCCCGTCACCGTCGCCGTCGCCGCCGTCCGGCAGCATCGCCAGCAGCCCGCCGCCGATCGCCGCCACCAGCACCGCCGCGCCCGCCACGGCCCACAGGCGCCCCCGGCGCGCGGAGGCGGCCGGCCGGGACAGCTGCGTGGGCGTGTAGCCGTCGACGGTGGGCAGGTCGTGCGGGGCGGCCGGGGGCGCGGTCGGCACCGGCGGCGTCCCGGGCCCCGGGAACGGCGTGGCGGGCGGCTGAGGGGCCGCCCCGGCCCCGGTGAGGGCCGCGTAGTGGGCGTCGCCCACCAGCGCCCCGGAGACGGCACAGCGCTCGATCACCCGGGCCAGCGAGGGACGCTCCGCGGGATCCTTCGCCACGCAGTCGCGCACCAGCGCGGCGAGCCCCTCCTCGACGCCCTCCAGGTCGATCGGCTCGTACACGGCGCGGTAGCCGACGCTCGCGGCCGGCCCGGTGCCGAAGGGCGGGCGCCCGGTGGCCGCGTAGGCCATCGTCGCCCCGAGGGCGAACACGTCGGCGGCGGGACCGACCTCGTTGCGCATCAGCACCTCGGGGGCGGTGAACCCCGGCGTCCCCGGGCCGGAGGCCCCGGTCTCCGTCACGGCGGTCTGCTCCAGGCCGCGCGCGATGCCGAAGTCGATGAGCTGCGGGCCCCGCTGGGAGAGGATCACGTTCTGCGGCTTGAGGTCCCGGTGGGTGACCCCGCAGGCGTGCACGGCCGCCAGCCCCTCGGCGAGCGCGGCGAACAGCCCCCGGCAGGTCTGCGCCGGCAGCGGGCCCCGCCCGGCCACCGCGGCGCTGAGGGTCGGCCCCTGCACGTACTCGGTGGCCAGCCAGTACGGCGCCTGCTCCAGCGAGGCGTCGATCAGGTTCGCCGTGTAGGCGCTGCGCACCGCCCGGGCCGTCTCCACCTCGCGCCGGAAGCGCGGCAGGGCGTCGGGGTGCTCGGTGATCTCGTCCTTGATGACCTTGAGGGCCACCAGCCGGCCGCCGGGCGACCTCCCGAGGTACACCTGACCCATGCCCCCCGCGCCCAGCCGCGCCTGGAGGACATAGGGGCCAAGTCTCGTCGGGTCGTTCCCCTTCAGCTCATCCACGGTCCAAAACACTGCCACAGAAGGCCTCTTGATGCCGAGGGGACGGGCAACGAGGGGCCGTGCGCCCCTCCCTGCCTCCCCGGCGCCCTCCGTGCTCCTGGCCGAAGAGCGCCCTTCTACCGGCCGAGGGTCTCCCTGACCGCCGAGACGGCTCCGCGCCAGGCGGAGCGCCTGCGGCCGGCCGGGGTCAGCGGCACCACCGTCACCAGCGACGGGCCGTCCACCGGGGCGACGTCCCGGTCCCGTGCCGGCAGCAGGGCGCTCACCTCCTCCGCGAACCTCTCCGCGGCGCTCTCCGGGACCTCCTCCACCCGGTGGACCACCGGTGCCTCGCCGCCCAGCAGCTCGACCTCGACGGTGCGCCCCTCGGCGGACACCCCCTCGACGGCCCGCAGCGGTATCCACCGCTCCTCGTCGCCCTCCAGCAGCACCACCGCGTCGTCCGCCAGCCTCAGCACGACACCGTCCCTGCCTCTCAGGACCGGTACACCCACGCCGTTCTCCTCCCCCTGCCACGACCGCTCCGCGGAACCGTGCCCCTGACGGGCCGGCCACGCCCCCCGGCGCCCCCGCAGAACCGTTTACCGGGCCACCGCGGATCGCGATGGCCTTGACTTCGCTACCTGGACTCACCGACCGCCCGATTGGTTGCGTTCGTTGCCCGAAGAGACGCCGTATGATACATAGAGTGATTGTATGACTACTCAACGTCAATGACGGTCCATCACTCGCACACCCATGCGCTTCGGCCTCACGGCAGCCACACAAAACCAGCCATCCAATGACGCCAAGTCGACATGACAGCACGTCATCGTCGGCGACAATGAGGGCTGTCCTCCGCAACCCGGCGGAGGGGACGCGGAACTACCCAACAGGGGCGGTGAGTTACATGCTTCTTGCAGCCGACGAGGGAGACATCACCACCATCATCGGCGGGATCGCTCCGGACTGGGGCCCCTTCGGCAGCCTGGGCAACGAGGCGAAGGTGATGATCGAAGTGGTCATGGCCATCGCCATCCTGCTCTGCCTCGGCCTCGCCATCTGGGGCGCCGCCAAGCAGCGCATCGGCGCCACCGCGCTGCGCGACACGTTCAGCGCGGAACAGGGCAAGGGCCTGATCATCGCCGGTCTCACCGGCGTCTTCATCATCGGCTCGCTGGGCACGCTGTTCACCATCGTGTACGGCATGGCCGTCTAGCCGGGCCCGGCCCACCCCGCGCACGGCACCCCGTCCAGCCCCGGCCGGAGCGCCCCCCGGATGCTTCCGAGACCCCCACCTGTCCGCTGTCCCACCGGCTGAGGATGCGTCACCCTGATGTCCAGTCACCACACCGCGCCCGCGCGGGGTCCAGGAGGACTACCGTCGTACCGTGGCGGGTTCCGGTACGACGAACTCCCGTACGGCGAGACCGAAGGGGCGGACGGCGCATGAGTCTCGGGGACGACTACGGCGACGGTCAGACGCGCACCCGGCTGCCGGAGCCCAGTGGTGTGCCGCCGCGCCGCGGCCGGGGCGGCGGCGGGCGTTCCTCGCGCGGGATGGTGACGGCTGTGGGCGTCATCGTGCTGCTCATCGCCGCGATCGCCTTCGCGAACCGCGGCGGCGACGCCGACGCCCCCGCCGCCGGCAAGTCCTCCACCGCGGAGCCGACCGCCCCCACGGGGGAGCGGCCGGTCGCCTCCGGCTTCGCCCGTGACGAACAGGGCGCGCAGAGCGCCGCGGCCAACTACGCGGTCGCCCTCGGCTCCGCCGACATGTTCGACAAGGCGAGGCGGGACGCGATCGTGGACACGGTCTACTCGCCCGACGTGGCCTCCGACCGCCTGGCCCAGCTGGACGAGGCCTACCGGGACCCGGAGTTCCTCACCAACATCGGGCTGGAGGAGGACGGCTCCGCGCCGAACGGCCAGTCGTTCGTCTCGCGCATCGTCCCGGTGGGGACCAAGGTCACCGCGTTCAGCGCCGACAAGGCCACCGTCGAGGTCTGGTACACCTCGCTGTTCGGCCTGTCCGGCGACAACTCGACCAACCCGGTCACGGAGAGCTGGTACACCAACACGTTCGAGCTCCGGTGGACCGGTGACGACTGGAAGGTCACCGACTTCCAGCAGAAGGACGGCCCCGTGCCCGTCGGCAGGGACCAGAAGGCCTCCACGTCGGAGGACATGACCAAGGCCGTCTCCGAGTTCGGAGGGTTCACCTATGCGCGCTAGCCGCCTCGCACCCAGGCTCGCGGCCGGTGCGGCCGTCGTGCAGGCCGGCTCGCTGCTGCTCGCATCCTCCGCGGTGGCGGCGCCGTCCCCCGCTCCGGACGAGGACCCCTGCGAGCTCATCCGCGGCCCCGCCAAGGATTACTGCGAGCAAGGCCAGCGCGGTGGCGGCGGCGGTGACGGGCCCATGGGGTCGAACAGCCTCCCCGGTGACCCCACGGCCGCACTGGACCCCCTCGCGTCCCTCGCCAAGGGCTTCGCCGACGCCGCCTCCTGGACCGTCACCAAGCTGAGCGAACTCGTCCAGGAGACGGCCACCGTCGACTTCACCAACCAGCGGTTCCTCCAGCAGTACGCCGTCGTGTTCGCGGCGTCCACCGTCCTGACCCTGGTGCTGTGGCTGCTGGCCGTGGCCAAGCGCGCCGTCCGCGGCGTGCCGCTGTCCACCGCCTTCGGCGAGGCCATCGGCTTCCTGTGGCTGACCGTGCTCGCCAGCGCGTTCACCCCGCTGATCCTCTACACCGTCGTCTCCGCCACCGACGGCGTCAGCGACGTCCTCGCCAAGGCCACCGGCGACCGGACGGACGCCTTCTTCGGCACCTTCTCCACCGCCCTGGAGAAGGGCGACGACATGGGCGGCGGCCCGATCATGCTGATACTGGTGTCGCTGGTCTCCATCGTCGCCGCCGGTGTCCTCTACCTGGAGCTCTACCTCCGCGCTGTGCTGCTCTACGTCGGCGCCCTGCTCGGCGTGGTCGTGTACTCCGGCCTCGTCGACAAGAACCTCTGGGGCCACGTCCGCCGGTGGGCGGGCATCATGATCGCGGTCATCCTGGTGAAGCCCGTGATCGTGATCGTCCTAGGCCTGGCCGGCGCGCTGGCCGGGGAGGACGGGCCGGACGAACTCGCCGCGATCGTCTCCGGGCTGGCGATCATCCTGCTGGCCATCTTCGCCAGCGCGATGATCTACCGCTTCGTCCCCGGCTTCGGCGACGAGATCGCCAACACCCGCAACAACCGCCTGATGCAGGGCGCCGAGAGCAAGGCGGCCGCGGTGATCAGCTCCCCGGCCACCCTGGTCGCCCAGGGCATCAAGACCCACTCCGCCCGCGCCGACAGCGGCGCGGGCGGCGGTGGCGCGGGCTCCGCCAACCAGGTCTCCGGCGGCGTCGCCGCACACGGCGGCCGCGGCGGCGCTCCCACGGCCACCGCCCCCGCTCCCCGCCCGGCGAGCCCCGCCGCCCCGGCGGGCAGCCCCCACGCCTCTGACAGCCGCACCAACCGCACAGGAGGTGAAGGGCGTTGACGACCCACCCCCAGGTCTCCCACCCGGTCACGCCCCGCCGTACGTATCTGATCGGCCGTGCCCGCCCCAACGCGATCATCGGCCGCAACCGGGAGACCGGCGAGATCGCCCTGATCATCGCCGGGGCGTTCCTCGGCATGATGTGCGGCCTGCTGATCCCGCAGATCACCGTGCGGATCACCCTGCTGATGGGCTTCCCGCTGCTGGCGATCGCCGCGGTGTACGTGCCGTACAAGGGGCGCACCTTCTACAAGTGGTTCGAGATCAACCGCAGCTACAAGCGCACGGTCCGCGGCCCGAACGCGGTCTACCGCTCGGCGGCCATGGAGGCGGGCACCCGGCTCGACGGCCGTCAGGTGGAGGTCGGCCCGCCCCCCGGCATCGGCCGCATCACCTGGCTGTCCGCCCCCTTCGGCCCCGACGAGATCGCCGTCCTGCTGCACGCCGACCGGCGCACCGTCACCGCGGCCATCGAGATCGAGGGCCCCGGCGTGGGCCTGCGCGACAGCGAGGACCAGGAGGCGCTGGTCGACCGCTTCGGCACGCTGCTGAAGCACGTCGCCAACGGGGACGGCTTCGTCACCCGCCTCCAGATGCTGGCCCGCACCCTGCCCGCCGACCCCGACGCGCACGCCAAGGACGTCGCGCTGCGCGGCGACGAGCGGTCCCCGCAGTGGCTGCGCCGCTCCTACGACCAGCTCCAGTCCATGGTCTCCACCAGCAGCGAGCAGCACCGCGCCTACCTGGTGGCCTGCATGCACTACAGCCGCGAACTGGCCGCCGAGGCGCACGCCATGGCCCGTGCGACCCGCCGCGGCCCGGGCCGGCGGCTCGACAAGGACGCCGGCCTCGCCGTCGTCATGGCCCGCGAGCTCACCGACATCTGCTCGCGCCTCCAGGAGGCCGACATCCGGGTCCGCCAGCCCCTCGGCCAGGCCCGCCTGTCGTCGCTGATCCACTCCATGTACGACCCGGACCACCCGATCGACCACATCCAGGCGATGTCCAAGCGCAACGCCTGGCCGGCCGAGCTGGACGCCCGCGAGCCCACCTACCTGCAGGCCAAGACCCGCGAGTCCTCCACCCGCGACCCCTGGTGCCACGCCACCGCCTGGGTCAAGGAGTGGCCGATGACCCCGGTCGGCGTGAACTTCCTCGCCCCGCTGCTGGTCCACACCCCCGACGTCATCCGCACGGTCGCCGTCACGATGGAGCTCGAGCCCACCGAGATCGCCATCGAGCGGATGCTGACGGAGAAGACCAACGACGAGGCGGAGGCCAGTCGCGCCGCCAAGATGAACCGCACCGTCGACCCCCGCGACATGGCCGCCCACTCCCGCCTCGACCAGCGCGGCGAGGACCTGGCCAGCGGCGCCGCGGGCGTCAACCTGGTCGGTTACATCACCGTCTCCTCCCGCAACCCCGAGGCCCTGGCCCGGGACAAGCGGACCATCCGCGCGTCGGCCGGCAAGTCGTACCTCAAGCTGGAGTGGTGCGACCGCGAGCACCACCGCGCCTTCGTCAACACGCTTCCATTCGCGACCGGAATCCGAAGGTAGGGCTGATGCTCTGATGCGGGACCCGCTGTCCGTCCTCACGGAAGCCTTCACGTCGTTCCTGTTCGGCAAGGTGGAGACGACGCGCCTGCCGGTGCGCACCTCCACCGGCCAGGCGCAGGCCGTCTACCTGCCCACCGCCGCGCCCGGACTCGGCGACTCCGGTGTGATCATCGGCCGCGAGGTGTACTCCGGCAAGGGCTACATCTACGACCCGTTCCAGCTCTACGGCCAGCAGCTGCCCGCCCCGCACTGGCTGGTGCTGGGCGAGTCCGGCAACGGCAAGTCGGCGCTGGAGAAGACCTACGTCCTGCGCCAGCTCCGCTTCCGCGACCGCCAGGTCGTCGTCCTGGACGCCCAGGGCGAGGACGGCGTGGGCGAGTGGAACCTGGTCGCCCAGGAACTCGGCATAACCCCCATCCGCCTGGACCCCACCAACGCCCTCGACCACGGCATCCGCCTCAACCCGCTGGACCCGGCGATCACCTCCACCGGCCAGCTGGCGCTGCTGCGCACCATCATCGAGGTGGCCATGGGCCACGGCCTCGACGAGCGCGCCGGCTTCGCCCTCAAGGTGGCCCACGCCTACGTCAACGCGACCATCGTGGAGCGCCAGCCGGTCCTCAACGACATCGTCGAGCAGCTCCGCCACCCCAAGCCGGAGTCGGCCGAGGCGATGAACGTCGCCCTGGAGGACGTCCGCGCCTGGGGTCTGGACGTGGCGCTGGTCCTCGACCGCCTGGTCGACGGCGACCTGCGCGGCATGTTCGACGGCCCCACCACGGTCGGCATCGACCTGGACGCGCCGCTGATCGTCTTCGACCTCTCGCACATCGACCGCAACTCGATCGCGATGCCGATCCTGATGGCGATCGTCGGCGTGTGGCTGGAGCACACCTGGATCCGGCCCGACCGCAAGAAGCGCATCTTCCTCGTCGAAGAGGCCTGGCACATCATCAACAGCCCCTTCGTCGCACAGCTCTTCCAGCGGCTGCTGAAGTTCGGCCGCCGCCTCGGCCTCTCCTTCGTCGCCGTCGTCCACCACCTCTCCGACGTGGTGGACGGGGCGGCCGCCAAGGAGGCCGCGGCGATCCTGAAGATGGCCTCCACCCGCACCATCTACGCCCAGAAGGCCGACGAGGCCCGCGCCACCGGCCGCGTCCTGGGCCTGCCCCGCTGGGCCGTCGAGATCATCCCCACGCTGACGCCCGGCATCGCCGTCTGGGACGTCAACGGCAACGTCCAGGTGGTCAAGCACCTGGTGACCGAGAGCGAACGCCCGCTGGTCTTCACCGACCGCGCCATGACCGAGTCGGCCAGCGACCTGGCCGAGGAGGAGCTGTCCGAGGCCCTGCGAGCGGCGGAACTGGAAGCGGAGGAGAGGGCGGCCGCCTACATGCAGCACCAGTACCCCGAGTCAAGGTCGTCGGTGGCCTGACCGTGCCCCCCGAGGAGAAGCGCAACGCCCCGGCCGGCGGTCAGGGCGGGGTCCCCGACGGACTGCTCGTCGGCCTGCTCGCCTTCCTGTTCGGCGTGAACCTGCTGGTCTGGACGGCGACCGGCCTGGCCGCCCTGTTCACCCACGGCGCCTGGCCGGACTCCGTCACCTTCACCCGCACCCCGCTCGCCATACGGCACCTGGTCGCCAGTCCGCACGACGTCGCGGGCGCGTGGCCGGACACGGCCCCGGGGGCGCTCTCCGGCTACGGCCTGTTCTGGGGGCTGTTCATCGGTGAACTGATGGTGCTGATCGTCGTCACCGTCTTCGTCCTGGGCACCCTCGCCCGCTGGAAGGCCGTCCGCGCCGCCCGGAAGGCGGGAGTCCCGTTCCCCGGCCGCACCACCGACCGCGCCACCGACCGCGCCTCCGCGTCCCCGGCCAAGCCCGACCCGCGCCTTCCCGACCAGCTCACCGCCGCCCGCCCGGAGACCGGTCCGGCCACACCCGCCGGCGGCGCCCCGCCGGTGACCGGCCCGGCGGCGACCGCTCACGCCGTGCCCCCCGGCACCCCGCCGCCGCACGGCCCGCCCCACCCCCGCACCCCCGCCGCCCCGGTCCCGGTGGAAGGCGACACCGGCCCCGCCCCACACGCGCACGCAGCGGCCCCGCCCGCGCACCCGACCGCCCCCGAGCGGTCCGGGGCCCCGTTCCCCGCTGCGGCACAGCCCGCCGCCTTTGCCACCGCCCCCGCCGGCCCGGTGCTCTACGCGCCGCCCGCCGAGCGCCTTCCCGTGGCCGTGGACGCCGTCCTGGAGGCCGAGGGACCCGTCCTGGTCGTCACCTCCTCCCCGGCCCTTTGGGAGGCCACCAAGGACGCCCGCGCCAAGCTGGGCCCCGTCCTGGTCCACGACGCCACCCGCCTCTGCGACACCCCCGCGCGCCTCCACTGGTCGCCGCTGGACGGCTGCGAGGACAGGACCACCGCCGCCGCCCGCGCCACCGCCCTGCTGGCCCCGGTCCGCCCCACCGCCCGCCTGGACGCCGCCGTCGCGGACACCGCCGAAACCCTCCTGCGCTGCTACCTGCACGCCGCCGCCGTGGACGGCCGCACGGTCCGCCACCTGCACCGCTGGGCCCACGGCAACCACGTCCAGGAGGCCGTCCGCACCCTGCGCACCCACCCGTCCGCGGCCCCCGGCACCGCCGGCGAACTGGAGTCGGCCCTCACCTCCCACCCCGAACGCCGCGACATGGCCCAGGCCCTGACGTCCCGTGCCCTCGCCTGCCTCGCCGCCGTCCACGTCCGCGAGGCGTGCACACCGAACCGGAACGATTCCCTCGTCCTGGATTCCTTCGTGCACGAATCGGGCACGCTCTATGTCATCGGCGAATCCGTCGAGGACCCGAGGACCGACCCGGGAGCCGTGCCGCTCCTGACGGCCCTCGCCTCCAGCGTGGTCGAGCGCGGCCGGCGCATGGCCGAACGGTCATCCTCCGGCCGCCTCGACCCACCAATCACCCTGGTCCTCGAGGACGTCGCCGCCGTGGCCCCGCTGCCCCGGCTCCCCGACCTGCTCGCCACCGGCGCCGCCCTCGGCATGCCGACGCTGGCCCTGCTGCGTTCCCGCGAACAACTCCGCACCCGCTGGCCGCACGCCGACCTCTGACCGGAACGCCCGGACCCGCCCGCACCCTCAGGTCTCGCTCAAAACAGGTGCGTTTCCCCCGACGGAGTGCAACCGTGTGCGCCAGCCACCCGTCTCCGGGTGCAGGGGACGCAACACGGTGAGGGGTGGGCGACATGGTCTGGTTCCTGGGCCTCGGTTTCGCGGGGCTGCTCGTCCTGGTCGTGGCACTCGTCTTCGACGGCCTCCTGGAGGGCCTGTTCAGCGGCGTCGAAGCCCTCAACGGCTTCTTCGACGGCCTGATCTCGCTCCCCGTCATCGCCGGATTCGTCTCCATGCTCGGCTTCGCCGGCGCCATCGTCACCGAGACCACCGGCCTCGGACCGGCCGCGTCCACGGCGGTCGCCGTCCCGGCCGCGCTCCTCACCGCCTGGGGCGCCTACCGCGCCGGCAAGGCCCTGATGGGCGACGAATCCGGCGGCGCGCCCCGCGAGGGCGACGTCGTCGGCGTCACCGGCACCGTCGTGACCGCCGTACCGGCCAACGGCTACGGCGAGGTCCTGGTGCGCCTCGCCGGCCAGCCCGTCAAGCTGGCCGCCCGCGCCGACCTCCCGCTGCCCCGCGGCACCGAGATCTGGGTCGACCGCTCCCTCTCCAGCACCTCCGTCTCGGTACGCCCGGTCGAACACTGACCTCCGGGCACCGGGACCCGTCACACCCGTCCGCTCAACCGGCCAACCGGGCCACATCCGCACCACCGACCACATCCGCACCACCGACCTCGTCGGCACCATCGGCATCCCATGGGGGGAATCCATGCCAAGTCCTGTCGTGCTCGCATCAGGTGGAGTCGTCGTACTCCTGTTCCTGCTCGCACTGATCATCGTCAGCCGCTACAAGGTGGCCGGCCCCAACGAGGCCTTCATCGTCACCGGCCGCCGCGGCAAGAAGGCCACCGACCCGGAGACCGGCACCGTCTTCACCGACAACAGCGGCCAGAAGGTCGTCGTCGGCGGCGGCGTCTTCGTGGTCCCGTTCCTCCAGCAGCGGTTCAGCCTCGACCTGTCGTCCCGGCAGATCCCCGTGTCGGTCCGCGGCGCGGTCACCCTCCGCGGCATCAAGGCCAACCTGGACGGCGTCGCCATCGTCAAGGTCGGCGGCACCGAGGACGCCATCCGCGCCGCCGCCCAGCGGTTCCTCGGCCAGCAGGACGACATCGTCGGCTTCACCCAGGAAGTCCTGTCCGGCGCCCTGCGCGCCATCGTCGGCCGCATGTCGGTCGAGGACATCATCCGCGACCGTGCCGCCTTCGCCGGCCAGGTCGCCGAGGAGGCCGAGGCCAGCCTCTCCGGTCAGGGCCTGATCACCGACGCCTTCCAGATCCAGGACATCACCACCGAAGGCTCCTACCTGCAGGACCTCGGACGCCCCGAGGCCGCCCGCGCCAAGCAGGAGGCCGACATCGCCGAGGCGATCGCCCGCCGCGCCGCCGAGCAGGCCCGCCTCAAGGCCGAGGAGGAGATCGCGGTCGCCCAGCGGACCTTCGCCCTGAAGCAGGCGGAGATCCAGGCCGAGACCGACGAGGCCAAGGCCCGCGCCGCCGCCTCCGGCCCGCTCGCCGAGGCAGCCCGCCAGCAGGAGATCCTCCAGGAACAGGAGAAGGTCGCCGAACGCCAGGCCGCCCTGACCGACCGCCAGCTCGACACCGAGGTCCGCAAGCCGGCCGACGCCAAGCGGTACGCCGCCGAACAGGAGGCCGAGGCCAAGCGCGTGGCCCGCGTGAAGCAGGCCGAGGCCGAACGCCTGGCCGGCATCGCCGCCGCCCAGGCCGAGGCCGAGCGGGCACGGCTCACCGGTGAGGGTGAGAAGCAACGCCGTACCGCGATCGCCGAGGCGGTCCGCCTCGAGGGCGAGGCCGAGGCCGCCGCGATCGGCGTCAAGGGCGCCGCGGAGGCCGCGGCCATGGAGAAGAAGGCCGACGCCTACCGCCAGTACGGGGACGCCGCCATCCTCCAGATGCTCGTCGAGATCCTCCCCCAGGTCGTCGAGAAGGCGGCCGAGCCGATGAGCGCCATCGACAAGATGACCGTCATCTCCACCGACGGCGCCTCCCAGCTCTCCCGCACCGTCACGGACAACGTCGCCCAGGGCCTGGAGCTCCTGAGCTCCACCACCGGCGTCGACCTGCCCTCCCTGCTGAAGAACCTCACCCAGCGCACCGCCGGCCCCGACGCCAACGGCAAGGTGCCGATCACCGAGTAACCAACACGGCAAAAAAGAAGGGGGGTGCCCGGCACGGGCACCCCCCTTCTTCTTCTGTCATCTCCACCCCAGAAAGCCCCGGAAATGCAGAAAGCCCCCGCACCAGAGGTGCGGGGGCTTTCCCAATATTTGTTCGGCGGCGTCCTACTCTCCCACAGGGTCCCCCCTGCAGTACCATCGGCGCTGTAAGGCTTAGCTTCCGGGTTCGGAATGTAACCGGGCGTTTCCCTTACGCTATGACCACCGAAACACTATGAAACAACAACCGGCAAAATGGTTGTTCGTGGTTTCAGAACCAACACAGTGGACGCGAGCAACTGAGGACAAGCCCTCGGCCTATTAGTACCAGTCACCTCCACCCGTTACCGGGCTTCCAGATCTGGCCTATCAAC